>CAYMNN010000027.1:0-9499 GCA_964391815.1 uncultured Candidatus Planktophila sp. | reverse complement strand
TCACGGTAGTTGCGGACAGGTTGGGTAGACCAAGTAACACAACCCTTTACGCCAAAACCAACTGTGTGTGCAGGTAATTGATATTCATCAATGATTGCGCTGATGCGATCGAGTGCTTGTTGGTTCAGAGTTTCTGCTGCAGCTAAAGCTTCGTCGGTACAGATGCGATCTATTGCACGCACACCGGCCATAGCAAGTGGGTTACCGTTAAAAGTACCGAAGTGTGCCATTTTGCCGTTAGTAACAAAGTCCATGTACTTCTTCTTGCCACCAAATGCGGCCAAAGGAAGTCCACCACCGATTGATTTAGCAAGGGTGATCAAGTCTGGTTTCACACCTAAGCGAGCAGATGCACCATGTGCACCAGCTGTAAGGCCAGTCTTAACTTCATCAAAGATTAAAACGACGTTGTATTCGTCGCATAGTTCGCGAACGCGCTCTAGGTAACCTTCATCAGGTAGAACAATTGCAAGGTTTTCTAGGACCGGTTCGACGATGTAGCAAGCAATCTTGTGTGCGTTCTTTTCAAACATTCTTTCTAGTGCGGCAATGTTGTTGAATGGAACAACGTAGATGTCTCCTGGAACCAAGTTTGAATCAATTGCAGGGATTGGTTCTTCAGGATCACCAATTTTATCTAAGGCTGGCTTGCTGGAAACAACAAATGGATCGTAGCTACCGTGGTAACCACCCTCGACCTTTAGGATTCCCATTTTCTCTGTAGCAGAGCGCGCAACACGAACTGCATACATAGTTGATTCAGTTCCACTGTTTGTGAAACGAACCTGGTCAATTCCAAATCGCTTACAGATTCGCTCTGCCGCATCTGTTGAAATTGGGGAAGGTGTAACAAAAAGCATTCCATGTGACAGAGAAGCTTCAATTTCTTCAACAACAATTGGGTTTAAGTGGCCAGCAAGCATTGCGCCAAAGCCCATCGAAAGATCAAGCAGCTGGCGACCATCAACATCGGTCATGTAAGCGCCCTTGGCGGACTTGATTGAAATTGGGTATGGATCCCAATGCTGGAAGCTAGATGTAACGCCTAATGGCAACGCCTTAAATGAACGGCGGCTCTCTTCTGCGCTTTTACCTGTTCCCTTTGTGAATAATTCCCACTCTTGCTTAAGAATTTCCTCGACACGCTTTGGGTCAATCGGAACTGAAGTGGACGGGACAAATCGAAATGTTTGCTTGTGGTTACTCTGTGTCAGCATTTGTAAAACTTGTACGGCAAAGGTTTCAGCTTTTGAAACTCGTTTGAGAAGTACTCTCCCGGTTCGTTTTTTAGTTATTCCTAACTAAGGCCTAATTCTCCCACGGTTTATTTAAAAAGCAACCCCGCTAGACTGCGGCCATGCGGAAAACCAGGGTTTTTATAGCCTTTTTATTGGTTTTTTCACTTTTTAATGAGGTTTCTCACGCATCGGACACGATTCCTTTGCAATGTATGAATAAAAAAACCTATCTTTTGCGAACTTCTAATGTAATCAAGGGTTGCGAAAAAACGGAAGTTTCATTAGGTGCAGGTGCGATTCCGCGTTCATTAATTCGCCCTAATGATTTAGATAAACAGTTAATGTATCGATTCAAGGCGGCCCAAGCCGCAGCCAAAAAAGATGGCCAAGTTATTTACATAGTTTCTGGCTATAGATCCTTAAGTCGTCAAAAAACCTTGTTCGCTAATGCGGTGAGAAAATATGGATCTGTAGCAGAAGCAAGCAAATGGGTTGCACCACCATTGATTTCTCATCATCCATGGGGAACTGCAATTGATGTTAACTATCCAGATGAACCAGTTGGTGCAGGGTGGTTAGAAGTTCATGGATCTAAATTTGGATTGTGCCGAGTTTTCGAAAACGAATGGTGGCATTTTGAACCTGTTATTGCTCCTGGGTGGAAATGTCCGGCGTTGGTTCCGGATGCAACGTATAGCCTGAATTAACGAAGGAACAACGCTCTTAATCTACGAGATGTTACAAATAGTCCTGCAGCGATCATTACTAAGAAGTAACCAATATGTACCCAGATGTCAGAGGTTATATTTCCAAACCAACATGCTCGTACTAATTCAATTCCGTGCCACAGCGGCAAGGCCATGATTATTTTTTCGAGCCAATCTGGGTAGACAGAGATTGGGTAGAGCGAGCCTGAAAACAGGGTCATTGGCAGCAGTACAAAGTTAATGAAACCCATCTGCTGATAGGTCTTGAAATACGAGGTGATTGCCATTCCAAATGAGGCGAAGCCAAATGCGATCAACGATGCGGCAGGAATAGCCAAGATTGCCCAGAAGCTCGGCGTTAAGCCCAGCGCGGTGACCACGGTTAAGAAGCCAAGTGAGTACACCAAGCCACGAATCAGGGCCCAGGTGATCTCACCCAATGCGATATCTAGCGGCCCCAGCGGAGTCGAAAGCATTGTCTTATAGAGCTTGGATTCATTAAGTTTCCAAAAGACATTCCACGTTGAATCATAAATTGCGCCATTCATTGCACTGTTTGCAAGTAAGCCTGGTGCAATAAAAAGTGTGTAATCAATGGTGGTGTTTCCGGTTGTTACATCACCAACAAGGGTTCCCATTCCGTAACCAAAAGCCAATAAGAAAAGCACTGGCTCAACGAAACCGGTAACAACTGGAATCCAAGTAGAGGTTCTAAAAGCTATCCATCCACGCTCCAAGAGAACATGTGGTCGTCCAGCAAACATTGCGCTGGATTTTTTGCTTTCTGCAATTTGAACAGCGGTTTTCACTTTGCCAACCTCTTTTCAAATTGGCGCATTGACAACACAAGACCGACGATAACCAAGGTGACTAGAACGATGAAGTGCACCAAGACCATAAAGTTGCTGATTCCATAATCAAAGGCAGCTTCACGACCTAGTTCTGTGGCATGCCATAAAGGTGAAACCCAACCAATAGGTTGCAAGTAGATCGGCATTGAAGACAAAGGAAAGAATGTTCCAGAGAATAGGAACATAGGCATGATTACCAATCGCCCGAGAATATTGAAGAATTGATCATCTTTTTCGATCTTGGCGGCTGCAAACAAGATAACCGCACCAAATGCCGCGCCACCCAAAATTGCAACAGGAACAATAAGAAGACTGATTCCAAAGTCGACAACATTAAAGGCGAGCAAAAGGATGTAGTAAACGCTGACAGAAAAGATTGCGCGACAGATCGCTGCTAAATAAACACCCAGTGCAATTTGTCGCCCAGTAATAGGAGTCGCATTTTGTGCAAAGAAAAGTTTGCGCCACTTAAAGCCTTCGATTGTAGGAAAGACGGTTTCGTCCATAATTCCGGTAATTGCGGTGTTGGCCAGCAGGGCAGGGGCGATAAAGGCTATGTATTTAATGCCATTTGTACCGCTTGTACCTGAACCTTGTTCGACAAGGACGCCAATACCAATACCTACTGCGATTAAGTAAAAGAAGGGGTTTCCAATGTCTACGGCAGCGATGATTGTTCGCCACTTAGACATCGACTTCAAACGGGCTGAAGCTATGTATAAAGCCCCAAAACGTTGAATCTGTGGAACATCAATACCTTTGTTCATTCAATCAAAGTTCTTCCGGTTAAACGCAAGAAAACATCTTCAAGGGAGCTACGACGCACAAGCGAAGTAGTTGCATGCATACCTGCATGGGTAATCTGCTCAAGAAGTTGTTCGCCATCTTCGGTGTACATCAAGATGCGATCTGGCAAAGTTTCCATTCGCTCACACATTGTTGCAAGTTTTGGTGCCATCTCTTTATTGCGATCGCTACCGAAACGAACTTCAAGAACTTCCTTGCTTGAATACTCTTTGATCAAACCAGCAGGTGAACCTTCAGCCATGATCGAACCCTTGTCCATAACAACAAGGCGATCACACAATTGTTCTGCTTCATCCATAAAGTGTGTTGTTAGAACAAGAGTGACACCCTGCTCCTTTAATCGGAATAAGCGATCCCACAAAATGTGACGAGCTTGTGGATCTAAACCAGTTGTTGGTTCATCAAGTAACAAAATGTCTGGTTCGCTAACTAGTCCACGAGCAATTGTTAAACGGCGTTTCATTCCACCACTAAGGGCTTCGACCTTTACGTCACGCTTTTCTTCTAATTGCGCAAATTCCAGAAGCTCTTCGATTTTTCCTTTAATGAACTTTTTAGACAAACCAAAGTAGCGTCCGTAGATAAAAAGATTTTCAGTAACGGTTAATTCGTTATCCAAATTATCTTGCTGTGGCACAACACCAAGGTGGGCACGGACAAGTGGACCAAACTGCTCTGGATCCTTTTCAAGGATCTGGACGGTGCCAGATGTGCGTGTAGAGGTCGCCGCCAAAATGCGCATAGTTGTGGATTTACCTGCGCCGTTGGGACCTAGTAATCCGAAGGATTCACCCTTGGCCACATCGAAGTCGATGCCGTTTACAGCGGTGAAATCCCCGAAAACCTTGGTTAAACCACGTACAGAAATGAGTGGATTAGACATCTCTCTAGTCTACCTGAGTATTGTTTACCTACGTGCGATTCATAAATGAACCTACCCACGACCTCACCTATGACGATGTTTTCATGGTGCCAAGCCGTTCCGAACTTTCATCCAGAATGGATGTTGATCTTTCATCCATAGATGGAACCGGAACAACAATTCCGCTAGTTGTTGCAAACATGACAGCTATTGCAGGCCGACGCATGGCAGAGACCATGGCCCGTCGTGGTGGATTAACTGTTATTCCACAAGATATTCCACATGCAGTTGTTGATGATGTCATCAAATGGGTGAAACAACGTCACCCCTTCTTTGATACACCAATCACCCTGACACCACAATCAACTGTTGCAGATGCAATTAGCTTGTTGCACAAAAGAGCACATGGCGCAGTTGTTGTCGTTGAAAATGGCAAGCCAGTTGGAATCATCACCGAAGAAGATTGCAAGAGTGTAGATCGCTTTACTCAGCTTGGTCAGGTAATGAGTAAGAATTTAACAACGATGCCGGATTCACTTGATGCCCGCGCCGCTTTTGATTTCTTAAATCAACACCGCCACAAATTGGCACCTGTTGTTTCTAGCAATGGTGACCTTGTTGGAATCATGACTCGCTTAGGTGCGCTGCGTGGAACTTTGTATTCACCGGCGTTAGATGCCCAAGGACGTTTACGAATTGCAGCAGCCGTTGGTATCAATGGCGATGTTGCGGGTAAAGCAGCTGCACTTATTGAATCTGGCGCAGATGTTTTGGTTGTAGATACAGCGCACGGTCATCAAAAGAAAATGCTCGAAGCCTTGGCTGCAATTCGTGCAATTAATCCAACTGTTCCAATCGTTGCTGGAAATGTTGTAACAGCACAAGGAACACATGATTTAGTAGAAGCCGGTGCCAACATTGTTAAGGTTGGTGTGGGCCCAGGTGCCATGTGCACCACTCGCATGCAAACAGGCGTAGGACGCCCACAATTTTCCGCAGTTCTTGAATGTGCAACTGAGGCAAAGAAGTTAGGTGCACATGTGTGGGCCGATGGTGGCGTTCGCCATCCGCGCGATGTTGCGCTGGCGCTAGCTGCAGGTGCTTCACAAGTCATGATCGGATCTTGGTTTGCCGGAACATATGAATCACCAGGGGATCTGCAAAGTGATGCAAATGGTCGCTTGTACAAAGAGTCTTTCGGAATGGCATCTGCGCGTGCGGTAGCGGCACGAACATCCAAGGAAGATGCATTTGATCGCGCTCGCAAGGCGTTGTTTGAAGAAGGTATTTCAACATCACGTATGTTCTTAAACCCAGCGCGACCTGGAGTTGAAGATCTACTGGATGAAATTATTGCCGGAGTTCGTTCTTCCTTTACTTATGCCGGTGCCAAGAACATAGAAGAGTTTGCCGAGCGCGCAACTGTTGGAGTTCAATCATCAGCAGGATACGCAGAAGGACGTCCACTTCATTCCTCTTGGGGAAACTAATTTCATGAAGCGCTTACTTGTTTCGATATTTGTAGCGCTACTGCTTGTACCAACTTCATCCGCGCACGCTGATACATCACAAATAACTGTGATGACTCGCAATCTGTACTTAGGTGCAGATGTTGGTGTGGCCATGGATTTGATTCCCAACTTACCTGCAGCAGCACAATTTATGTGGGATCAAGTTAAAGCTACTGACTTCAATAAGCGTGCGCCAAAACTTGCAGCAGAAGTCATCGCTGCCCGTCCCGATGTCATTGGGATTCAAGAAGCAACAATTTGGTTTTGTAAGAAGAATTTGTGGAGTAAACGAACAGAAGTTTTTAACTTTACCGAGCAATTCTTACAGGCCACTAAAGCTCAAGGACAAGAGTATGTTTTGGCAACAAAGAATGGAAAAACCGCTTTAAATACTGGATATTCAATAGGTGCAGTGCCATTTATAACCATGGTCAACGATCCAGCGACTTTCCAGCCTTTGTTTGGCCAAGATAAAGCCGCTTGTGGTTTTGAAATTGCAGATGCATTAGCTATTCGCGCTGAATTAGCTGACAAAGTGTTGGCAGTGGGCAATTCAGAGTACGAAGCAACCTACACAATTGTTCCAACAATTATGACCGTCTATCGCGGATATACATGGGCGGATATTCAAATTGGAAACACACCTGTACGTTTTGTGACAACCCATCTTGAATCTCTGTGGGATGAAAACAAGGTTCCTAATTCAGCAAAGCAAGCACAACAACTAATTGCTGATTTGAAGGACACAAAAAATCCAATTGTCATTATGGGAGATTTCAATAGTGATCCCCGAGACCCACGTATTAAAGATGATCCAAATGCCGGAGGCCAACCAACAGCAAGTGCAGCTTGTCCAGGCGGGACAAGTATTTGTAACGCTTACTTGCTGATGCTTGAAGCAGGTTTTAATGATGTCGGACCAAATGCTTTAGATCCAATTAATAACACGTGGGGTATGAATGCATTACTGACTGGCCCAGATCCAGAGCGTTTGAAGTATTCACAACAGATGGGCAACTTTGCCGGTTATAGCGATCGTCTGGATTACATTTTTGTTCGTAACGGGGCACGTCCAATTGCATCTCAATTGATCGGTGCATTGCCTCCAAATAATCTCAACACTGATCATGCAGGTGTTGTGTCCCTGATTAAAATTGACTCACAAATTACCGAAAGAAGTGCAGATCTTCCAGAACATGCACCGTCTCCTATGACATTTTGGCGATGGGTAGGTATAGCTCTGGTGTTACTACTTATTGGCATTATTTTTAAAAAGAGATTCAGGTAGGCTGACGATATGGAAAAACCAACAATCATCCTTGCGACGAGCAATGGTGTTGGAATGGGTCACTTGGCTCGCGCAAGCGCAGTTGCACTTGCTTTGAAAGAGGTTGCCAACCCAATCATTGTTTCAATGGCCGGTGGAATTGCAGAGATTCCAGCATTTATGGGAATTCGTTGCGAATATATTCCGGGTAAAGACAGAATGTGGATGTCTCGCGAAAAGTGGGATGTATATCTGCGCGATCGTTTATTGGCGTTAGCCGAAGAAACAAATGCAAAAGTTTTGTCATTTGATGGCGTGATTCCTTACCCAGGTGTGATTGCCGCCAAAAATGCAAACCCTAATTTGAAGCTTGTGTGGGTGCGTCGTGGTTTATGGCAAAAGAAGCCACAACGATTTGTTCTAGGTTTGCAATCGGCGATGATGGATAAAGTTATCGAACCTGGAGATATTGCTCGTGCTTATGATTTTGGGCCAACTGCAACACGTAAAGAAGCGGTGTTAACCGCACCTGTTTCGCTTTTCCGCAAAGAGGATGCGATGACGCGCGAAGATGCCCGCAAAGCTTTGGGCTTAGATTTAAATCGTCCTACTGTCCTGGTGCAATTAGGAACCGGCGAAGGCGATGTCAACGAAAAAATGACCGCCGCATTATCAGGTTTGCTGGGTTGGAAAGATTTACAAGTGATTTTAACTAAGGCACCAGTTGATAAAGATGGAAAATCCCTTGCACCTGAAGGTTTGGATCTAAAAGTCGCACGTTATTTCCCGTTAGCAAAGGTATTGCACGCTTTTGATGCCGGAATTTGTGCGACTGGTTACAACGGTGTTCACGAACTACTGCCAGCACAAGTTCCAACGGTTTTTGTTTCAAATATTCGAGGCACCGATGATCAAGAGGCACGTGCACGCTGGTGTAATGATTTTGGTTTCGCACTGCGCGCCGACCAAGCGGATTTAGCCGACATCACCGCCAAGGTAAAGATGTTGCAAGATCCTGCGGTTCGCCAAAGATTGTCAGCAAAATGCGCAGAATTGCCGGATACAACTGGTGGGCAAGAAATTGCGAACATGCTGTACCAATTAGCAACAGCACCAGGGGGTAAAAAATCTTCAGGGCTTACCTATAAGCGCCTACTTGTTCAAGATCGCATTAGTCGCGGTTCGCGCCACGTGATTATGTTGGGACTGCGCCGCTTGGCACTTGTTTACCGCTTTTTAAATCCACACATCAAGGTGCAGGAGATTGATCAGGTGCCGCCGGTGTTTGGCGATCAAGCAACTGCGGCCGAGCTTCACCCTTTAATCAAATCAAGTACACGGTTCGAGCATTTGATTGCAGGCGCTTCAGCTAGTTATCGAAAGCGCCGAGAAGAGATAGCATTTGCTGCATACGGAAAAGAAACGGTAATCACAAAAACAAAATGAACTTGCGTACTTGGATCAGAAAGACACCACCAGGTCGTTTATTCTGGCGTGTTTTTATTGGCTTAATCGGTGGAGGAACAACAGTTTTGGGTGCAGTGCTGTTAGTTGCACCTGGGCCCGGGGTATTAGTTCTTTTGGCAGGTCTTGGAATTTTGGCAACTGAGTTTGCTTGGGCCGGTCGCATCATGATGCGCACTAAAGAAATGGCAAGCAAGGCTGCAGAGCGAACCGGTATGAAACCTTGGGTGAAATACTTTTTAGTTGCAGGTGGTGCAGTTTTTTCAATCGTTGTAATTCTCATTTATCACTATCGTTGATTTCAAGATAGGCTCGCCGCATGACTAGAGCCCAAACAGCAGTAGAAATTCATGACTTAATTGCAGAGCGTCGTAGTCCGCGTTCACTAGATGAAACTGCAGAGATTTCCAAAGAGGACTTACTTGGAATTCTTGAGGCAGCTCGATGGGCACCGTCTGCCAATAATTTGCAGCCGTGGCGGTTAATCGCTGGAAAACGTGGAGACTCAAACTTTAATTCTTTGTTTGATTGTTTAGTACCTTTTAATCAAAGCTGGTCCAAGCGTGCTGCAGCTTTTGTGGCAATCGCTGGAACGCCTAATCAAGCCGATGGAACTGCGATTCCTACTTTTATGTATGACTGCGGTTTAGCAGCAGCACAGTTAACGATCGAAGCTCATCATCGTGGGTATGTCGTGCATCAAATGGCAGGTTTTGATCATGAAAAAGCAGCAACTTTGTTTGGTGGCGCTGCGCCTATCGTGATTATGGCAATCGGAAAACAAGCACCAGC
>CAYMNN010000026.1:7249-10064 GCA_964391815.1 uncultured Candidatus Planktophila sp. | reverse complement strand
TTCGCGGCTGAAGGGCAAGGGTACGGTTTGCACGCTCATATGGGCAAATCCACTTACTTTTTTGAGCGTGAAAGATAGACTGGGCTTTGTTATGAATAGATACCGTGAACTAATGGCTTTCCCTCAGGTCATTCGGCTGGGTATCAGCGCATTTCCAGCGCGTTTGGCCTACGGCATGATCGGTTTGGGCATCTTTTTCAAAGCAGAGCAAGAAACTGGCTCTATTGCAGTAGCTGGATTTGCGATTGGTTTGAACTCTTTAGCTGGCTCCATTACCGCGGGTCTGCGTGGATCTGTGATGGATAAATTCGGACAAAAGTGGCCGATTCGTATTTTGGTTCCACTTTATGCGGCCTTGATTCTTTTGCTCAACACAATGGAAACCAGGCAGTCAATTTTAGTTACCGCCTTTATCTTGGGAATCACTGCTCCCCCAATTAACTTGTCTGTTCGCCCTTTATGGAAAGACATCGTCCCTCATTCATATTTGCGCACCGCATATGCTTTTGATTCTTCGATGATGAGTTCGACAAGTGTGATTGGTCCAGTTGTAATCACCGCACTTTCTCTTTCATCCCATCCTGGATTGGGTTTAGGCACGACCGCAGCTTTGATGTTTATTGGTGGAATTGCACTATCCCTTACGCCTGTATCACGCGATTGGATCCCCGAAAAGAAACAAAAGGATCAGCAAAAGTTATGGCGCGACAGAGCTATTCAGTTGCTTATGCTCGAAGGTTGTTTTGTTGGATTTGGTTCAGGTGTTTTCAATGTGGCAGTACCCGCTTTTGCTACACAAGAGGGAGTTCAGCACAGAGTTGCTTGGATTTTTGCCACTCTAGGTGCTGCAACCGTTGTTGGAGGCTTACTGGGCGGATTGGTTTCGCGAAAGCTAGCTCCGCTATCGGCATTTAGAGTTGTTTATCTATTGTGGTTTATCGCATGCATTCCGATTGCATTCACATATCCGGACTGGACCATGGCGCTGGTATGTGCGTGCATTGGACTCTTAGGTGGTGCGCAAAAAGTTTTCTACTTCGAAGTTCTAGAAGCTGTTCGACCTAAAGGTTCACAAACTTCATCCCTGGGTTGGATTTGGACAGTTGAAGGATCCTTCATGGCAATTGGCGCTGCTGTGGGTGGGGTCGTTTCCGAGACATATTCCTCGCAAATTGGTTTAGCAATCCTGCCGATAATGTTGTTTATCGGTCTCATTATCTTGTCTATCGGTCGCGGTCGCCTAAGTGCAGCCAATGATGTTCCAACCGATGATGAAGATTTACAAGCGATGAAAGAAGTATCGGATCAAGATAAATAGTTAGTGTGCGGCCTCGTGCCAGGTAAGGCCAAGACCGGCATTAACATCAAGCGGTGCTTTCAGCGGATAAGCCGATCCCATCTCGCGCTTTACCAATTGGCTGATTTTTTCTTCTTCGCCAGCGACAACTTCAAGAATTAATTCGTCGTGAATCTGAAGCAACAAACGCGATTTCAATTTTTCTTTTTCAATTGCACTTTGAACATTGAGCATGGCCAACTTAATGATGTCAGCAGCTGATCCCTGGATTGGAGCATTCAGCGCCATGCGTTCTGCCACTTCGCGTCTTTGCCGGTTGTCATGCATTAAATCCGGCAAGTAGCGACGACGGCCCATAATTGTTTCGGTATAGCCAACTTTGCGGGCATCTTCAACAACTGTCTTTAAGTAATCTCTAATTCCACCAAAACGTTCAAAATACGTGTCCATCAACTGCTGGGCAGCCGGTGGAGAAATATCTAGTTGAGCCGCAAGTCCATATGAAGATAAACCATATGCAAGTCCATACGACATCGCTTTCATCTGGCGGCGCATTTCTGGATCTACTTCAGCTGGTTTAACACCAAAGACAAGTCCGGCAACTGTGGCGTGCAAATCTTCGCCAGATGCAAAGGCGGCGAGCAGTTTTTCATCATGTGATAGGTGAGCCATGATGCGCATTTCAATCTGACTGTAATCAGCGGTTAGTAATGCAACATAACCTTTTCCGACGGTAAAACAGTCTCGAATCTTGCGACCTTCTTCGGTGCGAACTGGGATGTTTTGCAGATTAGGCCCAGTTGATGAAAGACGACCTGTGGCGGCAACGGTTTGCTGGAAGTGGGTATGAATACGACCATCCTTGGCGATTTCTGCAATCAAGCCTTCAACGGTTGTTCCTAATTTTTTTGTTTCGCGAATTCGAAGCAGCGAGGTCAAAACCGGATGCCCGCTCTTTTGATGCAACCAGTCCAGACTTTCGGCATCGGTTGTATATCCTGTTTTGATCTTCTTTGTCTTTGGCAAGTTGAGTTCGTCAAAGAGAACCACCTGTAACTGCTTTGGGGATGCGACATTGAATTCATGGCCAACGGCTTGGTGCGCGGCTTTTGTTTCGCGGCTGACTTCTCCTTCAAAGAAAGCAGCCAGCGTCTCTAAGCCCTTTTTGTTTACCGCAATTCCAATTGATTCCATACGTCCCAAAAGATCGGCTACCGGTAACTCCATGGTCACGAAAAGATCCCAAAGATTGCGCTCCTTTAGTTCGCGCGTTAGCGAATCCCTAAGAACAAACATAGCCCGAGCAGAAGTAAGCAGCTCTTGTTCAGTAGAAGATTGATTAATTGCCGTGCCATCTCCCCAACGCTCTTGTATGTCTTTGAACTCCTGGCTTCGTACGCCGGGATTTACCAGGTAGGCAGCCAATGCCGTATCAAAGCTGATTCCGGTTAAGCCATTGATCCGTGCCAAGGACTTTGCATCATGGGCAATCTTGGTGACTTTGCTATCTGTTGCCCA
>CAYMNN010000026.1:0-7149 GCA_964391815.1 uncultured Candidatus Planktophila sp. | reverse complement strand
GTGCCAAGGACTTTGCATCATGGGCAATCTTGGTGACTTTGCTATCTGTTGCCCAGTCCCCCATTGTCGAACCATGTACTAAGAAAACATCATCGATACTTAACGCAATTGCATATCGATGTAGTTTTTCACCTTCTAGTTGATAAGCGATTGCAATGTCACCTGAATGCTGGGCAATTTTTGCTGAAGCCTCTTCGGGAGTTAACACGCCTTCGGTGATTTCTGTAGCAAATAGTTCTAAGGCTGGCTCTGCTGCTTTCGCTGAAGACTTAAGCAATATCGGTTTCATTCGATCTTTAAGAGTTTTGAATTCTAGTTTTTCAAAGAGCGGATTGGTTTTATTCTCATCCACACCGTTCCAGGCCAAGGCATCAATATTGAGCTCTAGCGGGACATTGGCTACTAATTGGGTTAGCTCGCGATTTCTAATGACATCATTAATTGAATCTCGAAGTGATTGACCAACTTTGCCACCCAACTTGTCAATGTTTGCAATTAGTTCGTGCAAAGAACCGTATTCGACAACCCACTTTGCCGCAGTCTTTTCGCCAACTCCGGGCACGGAAGGAAGGTTGTCGCTGGGGTCGCCGCGAAGTGCTGCAAAATCTGGATACTGCTCTGGAGACATTCCATATTTTTCCTGCACCGCAGCTGGCGTCATACGAGCGAGATCACTGACACCACGTTTTGGATAAAGCACAGTGGTCTTGTCATTTACTAACTGAAATGAATCCCGGTCTCCCGTACAGATAAAGACTTCAGCATTTTCTCGTTCTGCCTGTTTTGCGATCGTTGCGATGATGTCATCTGCTTCAAAACCTTCAACTTCAAATGTTGTGATTCCAAAAGCGGTTACTAGCTCGTGCAAATAAGACATTTGCGATCTAAATTCATCTGGAGTCTTGGCTCGGTTTGCTTTGTATTCTGGGAAAATTTCGGATCGAAAAGTCTTTCGCGAAACATCAAAGGCAACTGCAACGTGTGTTGGTTTTTCTGTGCTGAGCAAGGAGAGCAACATGGTTGTAAAGCCATAAATGGCGTTGGTGTGCTGACCTTGAGCGGTGGTGAAATTCTCGGCGGGCAATGCGAAAAAGGCCCGATACGCCATTGAATGCCCATCGATAAGTAATAGGCGCTTGGTCATGGATGCATCGTAGAGTGCCAGTTAGACTCTGCCCATGACTGAACCGGACTATCTCGCAATAATTAAAGCGCGCGGAAGCGGCGCCCTGGATAAGAAGATGGGCATCCAGATTACTGAAGCCTCATTGACTCGGCTAGTAGCAACCATGCCAGTTGAAGGAAACACTCAACCGATGGGCATCTTGCATGGCGGTGCAAATGTGGTTTTAGCTGAATCGTTGGGTTCGGTCGGCACGCAATTAAACGCGGGTGAAAATCGACGAATTGTTGGAATAGATATCAACGCAACACATCACAAGGCAACTGCAACTGGAATAGTCACAGGTGTTGCAACGGCGGTATCTATCGGAAAAACCCTGTGCTGCTGGGATATTGTCATTACAAATGAAAACGGACAGCGCACCTGCACTGCCCGTATCACTTGCATGATTCTGGCGGAGAGAAACTAAGTTCTTCTCCTGCCAAGTTTAGAAAATCTCGTTCGCACCTGTTCCAAGGTAAGCAGCCTTAACATGTGGATCATTGAGTAGATCACTTGCTTTTGCTTCCTTAGTAATCGAACCAGTTTCAAGCACATATGCACGGTGTGCGCGGGAAAGCGCTTGCTGTGCATTTTGCTCAACCAAAAGAATCGTTACACCTTGCTTGTTAATTTCAGTAATGATTCGGAAGATGTTTGCAATCATTTGAGGTGCTAATCCCATTGAAGGTTCATCAAGTAATAGCACCTTTGGACGTGCCATTAGGGCGCGACCAATCGCAAGCATCTGCTGCTCGCCACCGGATAAGGTTCCGCCAGCCTGACCTGCACGCTCTTTAAGTCGTGGAAACAGGTCATAAATTCGTTCAAGGTCTGTAGCTATTTCTGACTTACGCATCTTGAGGTGGTACTTACCCATTTCAAGATTTTCCAAAACAGTCATTCCGGAGAAGATTCCGCGGCCTTCTGGTGCTTGCGAGATTCCGAGTCGCACACGATCATGCGCGGCCATTTTGGAGATATCTTGGCCATCAAAAGTTATCGAGCCAGAACTAATTGGTCTTAGACCAGAAATTGTTTTCAGGGTTGTGGTTTTACCCGCACCATTTGCACCAATAAGCGTGACGATCTCACCCTCATTGACCACCACTGAAATGCCTTTAATCGCTTCAATTTTTCCATAATGTACATGGATGTCATTTATCTCAAGACGCATTGTCTGGCACTCCTAAATAGGCTTCAATGACTCGCTTGTCATTTTGAACCACGGTTGGTAGATCATCGGCAATCTTTGTTCCAAAATCAATCACAACAACTCGATCTGAAACACCCATAACCAAAGACATGTCATGTTCGATTAAGAGAACGGTGTAACCCGCATCTCGGATCTTGCGAATTGTCTGTGCAAGTTCAATCTTTTCAGCTGGGTTGAAACCAGCAGCAGGCTCATCAAGTAACAAAAGCTTTGGGTTTGTTCCAAGTGCTCGTGCTATCTCAAGTCGACGTTGAACACCATAAGGAAGATTCTTGGCTAAACGGTCGGCGTATTCACCGATTCCAATAAAGTCCAGAATCTCTTGGGCACGCGCGGTGTCGCTCTTTTCCTCTTTACGCGAGATTGGCATTCCAAACAGACCGCTGAGCAGACCTGATTTCTTATGAGTATCAGTTGCAGTGATTACATTCTCTAGCGCGGTCATATCTCCCCAGAGACGAATGTTCTGGAAAGTACGAGCTATGCCACCTTTAGTGATCTTGTATCTCTTCTTGCTCTTGAGTGATTTACCAAGGAAGTTAATGTCTCCACTGGTCACTTGATACACACCGGTAATGACATTGAAAACAGTTGTCTTACCAGCACCGTTAGGACCAATCAGGCCAAGAATTTCCTTCTCTTTAATGTGAAAACTAACATCGTTCAAAGCGGTAACTCCGCCGAACTTAATAGTCACATTCTCTAGAGCTAAAATATTGTTTGTCATTCTGTTGCCTTTCCTGGAAGCGGCTTTTCACGCTTCTTTCGTGGTAGCAAGCCATCTGGACGCAAATTCATCATGATTACTAGAACGGCGCCAAATACCAAAAGTCTTGCGTCGGAAAGAAAACGAATTCGATCTGGAAGGTATCCAAGAATTACTGCACCAAGAATTACACCCCAGATATTTCCCATTCCACCAAAAACAACACATGCAAGAATCAAGATTGAAACCTGCAACGTGAAGTTATCCGGTGAGATGAAGAGAGTCTTGGAGGCGTAAAGAACTCCTGCTGCCCCACCAACTGATGCACCCAGAACGAATGCCCAAATCTTGTACTTAAATGTTGGGACACCCATTAATTCGGCAGCATCTTCATCTTGACGAATAGATTCCCACGCACGTCCTGGGCGGCGTGCTGAAAGTCGACGAATCATCCAAATTGTCAGAAGGATAATTATCAGGAAGGTCCAGAAATACAGTCTGTGATTATCAAATGTGTATTCCAAGCCAAAAATCGTTGGTGGCGTTGGTACGCCAACAATTCCGTTAGCGCCACCGATTGAATTCAGATTCAGCGCAGTAATGCGGACGATCTCACCAAAGCCCAAAGTAATAATCGCTAGGTAATCTCCGCGCAAACGTAGCGCTGGGACACCAAGGATTAGGCCGGCAAACATTGCCATGGCAATACCAATTGGAAGAATTTCCCAAGTATTTAATCCGGTCTTTGTTCCCAACAGACCCATTGTGTACGCACCGATTGCAAAGAAAGCTACATACCCAAGATCCAAAAGTCCGCTCTTGCCAATAACAATGTTTAGACCAAGGGCCATAATGACGAAGATTGCGACTGGGAAAACTAGAACAGAGCCGTAATCAGCAATTGGAGTATTGAGGAAAGTGCCTCCCAAGAATGGAAGTGAGGCTGCCATTGCGATGGCACCCAGTGCAATGAGAACGCGTACAGGTCTTCCTGAACGTGCCCAGAAATCCGCTCCTGCATCTCTTAGATTTATCATCTATGCCCTCGATTGCGTGATCGCTTCGCCGAACACACCATTCGGCCTGAAATAAAGAACAACAACAAGAATTACGAAAACGGTAACCGCTTTCCACTGGGTGCCAAGGAAGAATGAAGCGTAGGTTTCAATCAAACCGAGGCCGATTCCACCATAGAAGGCTCCCTTGATGTTTCCGATACCACCCAGGATCGCGGCCGTAAAAGCTGCGATACCTAGTTCAAAACCAATATTAAACGAGGTGTTCTCGTACTTGAGAATGTAGAAGAAGCCTGCAGCTCCTGTCATTAACCCTCCGACTAAGAAGGTTCCAGAGACTACTAAATTGAGATTTACACCCATCAATCGTGAAGCATCTTCGTTCATGGACACAGCACGAATGGCTTTTCCAAGACGAGTTCGCTTCACAAACTGACTCAAGGCGATGAACAGCACCAAACCAGAAACAACAATGATCACATTGTCTATTCTCAATTCGAGACCGAATGGTGCAGCCAAAGTTGTCTTTTCCATAACGCGTGGACTTCCAACGTATCGTGAGTCCGTCAAGATGCGCATGAACTCTGCGAGAACGATTGACATTCCAATCGCAGAGATAAGTGGTGCTAATTTATTCGAACCTTTATTTCGCAATCTACGATATGCGACTAGTTCGAGTAGCACGGAAAGAATTCCTGACATAAACATCGAACCAACCAAGCAGAGGAAGAGGATCCACACTAGGCGAACGCCAGTTGCTGGTTCAGATTGTTGGGTAAAGCCGAATACATCTCTAACAATCAGAATAGAAGCGAATGTTCCATACATGAAAATTTCTGAGTTTGCGAAGTTAATCATTCGAAGAACTCCGTAGACCATGGTGTAGCCCAAAGCAATCATCACGTAGATAAAACCTAAGCTCAGACCACCCACCGTCAATGCTGGAAACTGATCTTGAAAGTTACTTAACACAGCGCTGCCTTCTGATTGTGTGTTGCTGATGAATAAAGATTAAGTGCGCAGCACCTGGCAATTGCTTGCCAGGTGCTGCGTGTACAGCTTATTTGTTTAGTCGATGACTAAACAATTATTACTTAACGCCGCCTGTGTACTTGATAGCACCAGACTTGATTTCAAAGCCGTTCATTACGCCACCAGCAGTATCACCGTTGCGGTCGAATGAAAGTGGGCTTCCTGAAATCGACTTACCCTTGTATGCCTTTACGCACTTCAACATTGCTGGACGTGTTGAAACGCCCTTACCAATGCAGCTTAGGAATACGTTTGCAGCATCAATTGACTCAGCTGCGTATGTACCTGAAGAAACCTTCATTCTCTTCTTGAAGTCTGCTTCGATCTTTGGGTCGATCTCTGATAGAGGAACAGTTCCTGCAGTCAGACGAACGCCTTCAAGAATTGAAGCACTTGCAAGTGTCAAGATTCCTGGGCTTAGAACTCCGTCGCCACCAGCAAGAATGCCTGTGTAGCCTGAGTCACGAAGTTGACGGTAAAGAGTTGCTGCTTGTGCGTAGTAACCAGTGAAGATAACTACGTTGGCACCTGATGACTTAACCTTTGAAATTGATGCAGACCAGTCAGTTGTCTTGTCTGGAACGCTGTCTTGTCCGATAAGAGTTGCTCCACCAAGCTTCATGTATTCAACTAGACCAACACCGTATGGTGACTGATCGTCAATTACGAATACCTTTGGTGATGAAACGCCCTTAGTAGCAAGTCTGTAAAGAGCTGGACCCTGAACACGATCTGTTACAGGAATACGGTGGAACACAGGGAAACCAATTAGGCCCTGCGCTGGATCTGTAATTGATACACGTGTTGCAGATGGTGAGATCAATGGAAGGTTTGTCTGCTTGTAGAAAGGTAGTGAAGCAATTGTTGCTCCAGAGTAAGCAGGTCCTACTAGACCGATGATCTTCTTGTTTGAAGCTGTACCAGGAGCAACCTTTGCTGCTTCTGTTCCACTTCCTTGGTCATCAACTTCAACAATGTTTACTTGAATCTTGCCCTTGTTCTTTGCATTGAACAAAGCAACTGCGTACTTAACGCCGTTGAGCTCATCGATACCAACTTGAGCTTCCTCACCTGTTAGAGGACCTTGAAATGCGATAGTTGCAACACGTGCTTTTGCATTTGCAACTGGTGCCACCGCAATGGTGGTACCAAGCGCAAGCGCAATCACGGCGCTAACTGAAACTAGCTTGGTGTTCTTCATATGTAGTGCCTTTCCTGTTCTTGTGTCCCGGGACAGGGAGGCTGAAAGAGTAATGGCAGGGGTGAGCCTTAGACAAGGTCAAAGTGAGCGCAGAAGGTCTCAGTTTCGTTATAAATGGGATGGCGGTATCAATTATTGAGACGGGATTTCGGCTTATTTATCGGGTACGGCGTTGGGGTTAACAACCGCCTCGGCGACCTCTTTCATGGTCAAACGACGGTCCATCGCAGCTCTTTGAATCCAGGAAAAGGCTTCGGGCTCTGACAGATTGAGCGCTTTCATGAGCAATCCCTTGGCCCGATCAATCAACTTTCTAGTTTCCAGTCGGTCATGAAGATCTGCCACTTCTGCAGCTAGTGATTTCATTTGAGTATGTCGACTGATTGCAATTTCGATCGCTGGCATTAAGTCCCCGACCGTAAATGGCTTAACCACATATGCCATGACTCCAGCATCACGTGCGCGGTCTACTAATTCTTTTTGCGAATAGGCAGTCAACATCAAAACTGGTGCTATTTCAATAATCTTTTCAGCTGCTGAAATCCCATCAAGGACCGGCATCTTTACATCAAGAATTGCCAGATCCGGCTTGTGTTCAATGGCTAGCTCGATGGCTTCTTGACCGTTAGTTGCTTGAGCGACAACTTCGTAACCAGCAACCTGCAACATTTCAACTAAATCCATCCGGATTAAAGTTTCATCTTCTGCAACAAGAATACGAACCGTCATATCCGATTCATCCCTCCAGCAAGTAACAACATGAGTGCCCCGAGTCGGATTCGAACCGACACTATGCAGTGTTTGAGACTGCCCTCT
>CAYMNN010000025.1:0-10231 GCA_964391815.1 uncultured Candidatus Planktophila sp. | reverse complement strand
TGAGCCGAAAATGCTGCTGGGGAAGGTCGCATTTGGGCAACCTTGCAAGGAGAACCATGGAACGTTTAACCACGCCTTCAAACCGACAGCAGGTTCGAGGTTTCTTAACTATTCATTCAACGCCATCTGCGTTGCGCCACCATATTGATTGGGCGATCCAAGCGGTACTTGGAACTTGGGTGAAACCAACATGGACAGCGCAGCCATTGATCCCAGGTTCTTATCGCATGCAATTAGAGTTTCGTGATCGCCAAGGTGCAGCTGCCGAATTAGCTAGCTCTTTACGTAGTTGGCATTACTTAAACTTTGAAATCATTGAAAACACTGACAATGGCGGTGAGTTGTATAGGTGTACTCCTGAACTTGGGATTCATCGCGCAGTCGTTGACCAAACAGGCGCGGTCATTCTTACTGAAAATCAACTGAGCACAGCACTAAAAAACTCTTTGGATGAAGAAAGTATTCGGGAAGCCATTGCGGAACTTTTGGGAAGTTCATGGGAATCTGAGCTAGATCGATTCAGGAGTGTTGACCTTCAAGAAATTGCTCAGCTTCGCGCAATCTAACGAGTAAGATATTGATATGACTCAACTTAATGAAAGCCCGATCATCACTGTCGAACGCCGCAAAGCTGTGACAATTATTGTTGCAGCCGTCCTGATGTCACTAGCAATCGGTGGCGGATTAATGCAGGTCGGTTCTGGTTTTGCATCCCGCAGCAGTGATGGAATTACCGTTACTGGTTCTGCAAAAACATCTGCAACTGCAGATAACGCGGTGTGGGTCCTTAATGTAAGTCTTTCATCACCAACTGTTGCGACCGCGGTAAAGAAAGTTGATGCCGATGTTGCAGCACTTTCACAGTATTTAACTGCAGGCGGAATCCCAGCTGACGGGTTAACTCTTGGCGCAGTGGCAACTTTTGCCAACGAAGAATTTGTTAATGGAAATACAACAGGGCGAATTCTTTCTTATCGTGCAACTCGCGAAGTAACAGTGCGGTCTACTGATGTACAGCTAGTTGCAAAATTGAGCCAAGGAATTGGCACGCTTCTTGCTACAGGAATTAACGCCAACAACTATGGACCTCAGTACTACATTTCAAATCTTCCAGAGCTTCGCCCACAGTTAATGGCAGAGGCGATGAAGGATGCCAAGGTTCGCGCAGAAGCGTTGACTAAGGCAGTTGGTGGAAACATTGGCGCACTAGTTAATGTCAAGGCTGGTCCAATTCAGATCACCACACCAGATTCCACAATGACCGCCGATTACGGTGCATACGACACATCAACGATTGAAAAGACTGTCACAGCGACAGTTTCAGTTACTTTCAAGAGTTAATGAGTTGGTGGGTTTGCGCTAAACGCGGCCCGAAATTAGCCACACAAGAACGCTGTGTGCTGGAACCTGAATCTTTGCAGATGGCGCGGCAATAACCGGTGCATAGGTTTCCACTTTTTGTGATGCATCAAAAATACATCTGAAGGTTTCACCCCAACTTGAGTTTGGCAAAGTGAAGGTTGTTTCCTCAGTTGAAGAGTTCAACATGAGCAAAAGCGCTTTATTTGGGTCTGCTTCAATGAATACGGTGATACTGCGTTTTTCCTCATCTCGCCAGTGATCATCGCTCATTTCATTTCCACCTAATGAAAACCAAGCAATATCTTTTCTATTGGTGCCCTTATCGATTGCGCCCGTAAAGAATTCTGATGCAACATCAGCTAGGTAGGTATCTCGAATTTCAGCAAGTGACTTAACAGTATCCAGAATATCTTGCTGTTCAGTCGTTAAATCCCATGGCAACGCCCAGCCACCATTAAATGATGTTTCGCCAATTTGTGTGTCATCTAAAGGAAGTGAATAAGCGTTATTGGAACCATTCTGGCTTCTACTTACTTCATCTCCCATATTGAGCATCGGAACACCGGATGAAAGCATCAAGGTTGCAAGTAAAGATTTCTTAAGGCGGTGACGAATCTCTTGAATCCGCGGATCATCACTTTCACCTTCATGGCCGACGTTCCACGAACGGTTGGAATCATTTCCATCAGCGTTGTTTTCTAAGTTAGGGTGATTGTGTTTTTCATTAAAGGTGACCATGTCATGAATCGTGAAACCGTCATGAGCTGCAACAAAGTTAATTGAAGAGGTTGGACCGCGGTAATGAAAGATATTGCTTGAGCCACTGATGCTGGATGCGATGTCTGAAACACCTTCACCATATCCGCGAGCCAAGTCACCCAGCCAGAATTGGCGTACAGAGTCACGATACGCATCGTTCCATTCGCGCCACGGATGCGGGAAATCTCCTAATGAATACCGCGTGATATCCCATGGTTCGGCGATCATTTTGAAGTTTCGAAGTACCGAATCCGCGCCAATTGCTGACATGAGCGATGAATTAAAAGCGCTACTACTTGTATACAGCGCGGTAGTTAGATCAAAGCGGAAACCATCTACACCGATAACTTCAATCCACCAGCGCAGTGAATCAATGATTTGCCGCACTGAATGCGGCTTGCTTGCCGCAAAGGTATTTCCGCAGCCGGTTACATCGATGTAATTGCCATAAGAATCTTGTCGGTAATAGGCATGCCCATCAATTCCTTTGTAAGAAAGGGTTGGCCCTGCAACTCCACCTTCGGCGGTGTGGTTATAGACAACATCCAAAATCACTTCGATGCCTGCTGCATGTAATTGATCCACCGCCCACTGAAGTTCTGAAATTGGATCTGCAGTTGATGCATACTCTTTGTGAGGAGCGCTAAAAAGCAATGAGTTATAGCCCCAATGATTTTTGCGACCACGGCTATAAATTGTCGGCTCAGTAATTGATTGTGCAATCGGCAGTAGTTCTAATGCGGTTACACCGATTGATTTCAAATGCGCAATCGTGCTGGGATGACCTAAAGCCTTATAACTGCCGCGTTCGTTTTCAGGAATTTCATTATTAAAAGCTGTCAGGCCCTTTACGTGTGCTTCATAAACAATTGTCTTAGCCCAAGGAACCAATGGGCGATTGATCTGTCGAACCGTGTGGTCAGTTACAACGGAATAGGGAACTTTTCCGGCACTGTCACGGGAATCTTTTTGGGTTAAATCCCCATTGCCTAAAGCATCATCGGCAACGTGGCTATAAATTTCTGGTGAATACACCACGTCACCATCGATTACATGTGCGTAGGGATCAAGCAACAGCTTTGCCTCGTTAAAGCGCATGCCGTATTCAGGAATCCATGGACCGTAAACGCGATATCCATACCGTTGGCCTGGTCGAACTCCGGCAAGGTAGCCGTGCCAGATAGGACCATTGCGATGGGACATTGCAAAGCGTGTTTCTACCAACTTTCCGTTGACCTCGTTAAACAGGCACAGCTCGACGGCATCGGCGGCGTTGCTCCAGATCGCAAAGTTGGTTCCGCCATCGGTGACGGTTGCACCAAGGGTTCGCGGATCTGCAGGAAGCATGGTGGGTATCTTGCCGTGGATAGGGGCAAAAGGTGGGGTTTTGCGAGTGTGATTGAAGTAGCCAATTAGGGTTACTCACCAGTAACCTTTGGCTATGAAAATCGCCGTTTGCGTAAAGCAGGTCCCGGATTCATGGGCTGAAAAGAAGATGGTCAATGGAATCCTCGACCGTGAAAATGTAGATGCAGTTCTTAATGATCTTGATGAATACGCCGTTGAAGAAGCGCTGCGCATTGCAGAGGCACATGGCGGAAACGAAGAAGGCGGCCCTAACACCGTAACCGTCATTTCGATGGGACCAGAACGCGCAACTGAAGCGGTTCGCAAAGCACTTTCAATGGGTGCAAATGATGCAATCTTGATTACCGATTCAAAGCTTGCAGGAGCTGATGCGCTCGCAACTTCTGCAGTCCTTGCTGCAGTTATTGAAAAGGGTGGTTTTGATCTTGTTCTTTGTGGAACAGAATCAACTGATGCACGTATGAGCGTTGTTCCTGCAATGCTTGCTGAGCGACTAAACGCTGCGCAGTTAACTTTTGCATCAAAGGTCGAAGTTGATCCAGCAGCACACAAGGTTTCAATTACTCGAGTAACAGAAGCCGGCGTTGATGAAATGCACGCACAGTTCCCATGTGTTATTTCTGTCGTTGAAAAGATTAACGAGCCACGTTATCCATCATTTAAGGGAATCATGGCTGCCAAGAAGAAAGTTATCGATAGCAAGGATTTGGCTGCAGTCGGAGTAACCGTTGATTCAGCCTGGTCCATAGTTGCAGATTCTTCGCCGCGCCCACCACGCGCAGCTGGAATCAAAGTCACTGATGACAACGCCGCAGATCAAATGGTTTCATTCCTAGCAGAAAAGAAGTTGATATGAGCAACGTATTGATTTTGGCTGACTTTATAAGTTCAAAAGCCACAAAGACCAATGCAGAATTAGCTACCGCTGGCGCACGTATTGGCGAAGTAACTGCAGTAGTTCTTGCCCCTGCTGGAAAAGGCGCAGCAATGGCTGCTGATATCAACAAGGGACCTGTATCAAAAATTGTGGTTGTCGAATCCGATGCATTTGTCAGCAATGGTGTGGCAGCAGTTGCAGATGTACTTGCCCAAATTATTGCTGCGCAAGCACCAGCAGCCGTGCTGATTGCTTCGCATGCCTTTGGGAAAGAGGTTGCAGCTCGTACAGCAATTAAAACCAGTTCAGGAATCATTACTGATGCGGTAGATGTTGCTGCTGATGTAACTGCTACTCAGTTGGTTTTTGGTGGATCGACAACTGTTCACTCAAAGGTTTCGCACGGAACACCAATCATTACAGTTCGCCCTAATTCAATTGAAGCAAATGTCGCAGCGGCAACACCTTCGGTAGAAACTCTTTCACTACAAGTGTCAGATTCATCAAAGAAAGCCACTGTGACATCAACACAACCTCCAGTACAGGGTGGTCGTCCAGAATTAACTGAAGCCAACATCGTTGTTTCCGGTGGTCGCGGCACAAACGGAGATTTCTCGGCAGTTGAAGGTTTTGCAGATTCACTGGGCGCTGCTGTTGGTGCATCACGTGCGGCAACTGATGCAGGTTGGTACCCACATTCATACCAAGTGGGACAAACAGGTAAAACCGTGAGTCCTCAGCTCTATGTTGCGTGTGGAATTTCAGGTGCGATCCAGCACCGTGCAGGAATGCAGACAAGCAAGACAATCGTTGTAATCAACAAAGATCCCGAAGCGCCACTGTTTGAAATCGCAGATTTCGGCGTAGTTGGAGACTTGTTTGCCGTGCTGCCTAAGGCAACGGAAGGCGTAAAAGCCCGCAAGTCATAGACTTAGGCCCGTGCCTTCAATCTATGTAGACCATGCTGCAACGACACCTTTGTCGCCTGCGGCATTTAGGGCCATTTCTTCGCAACTTCAAGAACTTGGTAACCCATCAAGTTTGCATACGCATGGGCGCGCTACCCGTAAATCTTTAGAGGATGCGCGCGAAGCTATTGCACGTGAAGTTGGATCCCTTGCATCTGAAGTAATTTTTACCGCATCTGGAACCGAAGCTAACAACATAGCTCTTAAAGGTTTGTGGTGGAACGGTAAAGCAAAGGGCAAGAAAGTTGTTGTGATTTCGCAAATCGAACACCATGCAATTTTGGATCCTGCGCATTGGCTCGAAACCCATGAAGGCGCAGAAGTAATCCTTATTCCAGTAGATGTCCATGGCGTGATTAATTTGGAATTCTTGCAACAACTGATCACACAGCGAGGTCATGAAATCGCAGTTATTTCGATCATGCATTCCAATAACGAAACAGGTGTTATTCAGCCGATTAATGAAGTAGTCGCCATGGCTGGGGATATTCCGGTACATACCGATGCGGTGCAAAGTTTCAAAAAAGTGCCCATGTCATACAAGGATCTAGGTGTCACAGCTTTGACCATTAGTGCACACAAAATTGGCGGACCACTTGGTATTGGTGCATTGATTTTGCGTCGAGCATTTGAAATTCCAGCACTGCTTCATGGCGGCGGACAAGAGCGCGAAATTCGCAGCGGTACTTTAAATGCCCCAAGCATTGTGGCATTTGCTGCAGCATCATCTGAGACATACCCAAGTGCTGGCGTTGAAAAACTTCGTGACAATTTCATTCAGGCAGTTGAAAAAGCGATCCCTGATGCTTACATCAATGGTGGAACAAGTAAGCGATTGCCAGGAATAGTAAACGTCACATTTCCGGGGACACAAAGTGACACCTTGTTACTGCTTTTAGATAATGCACATGTTTCGGCGTCGACTGGTTCAGCATGTAGCGCAGGAGTACATGAAGCAAGTCATGTGCTTCTTGCAATGGGACACAACGAAACGACAGCCCAGTCTTCTTTGCGCTTTTCTTTTGGCGCAGAATCTACGCAAGAAGATGTGGATTTTGTTATGTCAGTGCTGCCGGGTGTAATTGCCACTGGACGGGCGGCCAACAACATATGAAGTTAATCGCAGCAATGAGCGGTGGAGTTGATTCAGCAGTGGCTGCTGCACGCGCCGTAGAAGCTGGTCATGATGTTATTGGCGTGCACTTAGCGTTAGCTGCAAACCCACAAAAGTATCGATCAGGTGCTCGCGGATGTTGCACCATTGAAGATTCACATGATGCACGTAGAGCCGCCGATGTAATTGGTATCCCTTTCTACATTTGGGATATGGCTGAAGAATTCCATGATGGAGTCGTTGAAGATTTCTTGGCTGAATATTCTGCAGGTCGAACACCAAATCCATGTTTGCGCTGTAATGAAAAAATAAAGTTTGCTGCAGTTTTAGATCGCGCCCGAGCAATGGGATTTGATGGTGTTGTCACTGGTCACTATGCGCGCACCGAAATTGGCCCACAGGGAAAAACACTCCATCGCGCAATCGATCACTCAAAAGATCAGTCCTACGTACTATCGGTTCTAACAGTTGAGCAAATTAATGGAGCAATTTTTCCTTTGGGGGATACCACCAAGGTTGATATCCGAGCCGAAGCTGAACGTCGCGGTTTAGCCGTTGCACAAAAACCCGATAGTCACGATATTTGCTTTGTGCCATCAGGTGATAACGCGGGTTGGCTTCGAGATCGACTAGGTAGCGAAGTTGGTCCAATCGTTGATCAAGATGGAAACAAAATTGGTGAACACAAAGGTGCCTATACCTACACAATTGGACAACGAAAAGGTTTAGGTCTGACAGTTCCAACCGCAGATGGTTCACCACGCTTTGTGCTAAAGATTGAACCTGTAACAAATACAGTTGTGGTGGGAGCTCGTGAAGATTTAGCAATCACGACAATGCGTGGGGAACGCCCAGTGTGGTGTGGTCCCGCAGTCACATCTGAAATTCGCACAGGTTTTGTACAAGTGCGAGCACATGGTGCGGCCTTACCGTGCACCTATTTCTTTGATGGCACCTTGCTAGTAGCCACTCTCGAAGCGCCACTATTGGGCCTTGCTACAGGCCAAGCAATGGTTATTTACGATGGTGATCGAGTTGTGGGATCGGCAACTATTTGTGAGACAGAATGAATAACAAAGCCCGTCATCGCATAACCGAGCTGATCAATGAGATTCGAGATCACCAATTCAAATACTATGTTTTAGATCAACCAACAATCACTGATGCACAATTTGACGCACTTTTGCGCGAATTACAGAAACTAGAAGATAGCAATCCAGAGCTACGCCAACCAGATTCACCCACCGCTCATGTTGGTGGAGGTTTTTCTACACAATTTGAACAGCGCGATCACATCGAAAAGATGATGAGTTTGGACAATGTCTTTGATTCTGAAGAGTTAACGCAATGGTTTGATCGAGTCGAAAAAGACATTTCCAGCCCTCAATATCTATGCGAAGTAAAAGTTGATGGTCTGGCAATTAACTTGATGTACGAAAATGGAGTTCTGACCCAAGGTTTAACACGAGGCAACGGCGTTACGGGTGAAGATGTGACGCTCAATGTGAAAACGATTAAGAATTTGCCCCATCAATTAAAAGGTGATTCTGTTCCCGCTTTGATCGAAGTCCGCGGAGAAGTTTTCTTTCCCATCGCAGCCTTTAATGAACTCAATGAATCCTTGGAAGAAGCAGGCAAGCAACTCTTTGCAAACCCCAGAAATGGTGCCGCTGGATCACTTCGCCAAAAGGATCCTCGCGTAACCGCCGCACGTCCACTATCGGTTGTAGTACACGGAGTTGGTGCGCGAGAAGGTATTTCATTTGAATCACAAAGCGGTGCTTATGAAGTTCTAAAGAGTTTAGGTTTACCAACTAGTGATCGCTTCAAGGTATGCGGCACTCGCGCTGAAGTACTTAAATTTATTCAATTTTATGCAGACCATCGCCATGATGTGGAACATGAAATTGATGGCGTAGTAATCAAAGTTGATTCGCTATCGCAGCAGGGTCAGTTGGGCTTTACCTCAAGGGCTCCAAAATGGGCGATTGCATATAAATATCCCCCTGAAGAAGTTACGACTGTTTTGCTTGATATTAAGGTCAGCGTGGGAAGAACTGGCAGAGTCACACCTTTTGCCTACATGGAACCGGTAAAGGTAGCTGGTTCTACGGTCACAAATGCAACCTTGCATAACGCTGAAGAAATCCTTCGTAAAGGTGTATTAATCGGAGACACCATCGTTATTCGAAAAGCCGGCGATGTAATTCCTGAAGTCCTTGGGCCAGTCATTGATAAGCGAAAAGGCACCGAGCGCGCATTTGTTATGCCAAGTAATTGCCCTGAATGTGGCTCGGAACTTCGCGCCATGAGCCAAGGCGATGTTGATATTCGTTGCCCAAATACTCAAAGTTGTCCTGCCCAATTGCGGGAGCGAATTTATTACATCGGATCCCGAGCGGCCCTAGATATTGATGTGTTGGGTTATGAAGCAGCAACTGCATTACTTGATGCCAAGATAATCACAGATGAATCTGATCTCTTTGATCTTACGAAAGAAAAACTTGTCACATCATCTTTCTTTACTAAAAAGGATGGAACGCCTGCGGCAAATGTTGAAAAGTTGTTGGCAGCACTTGAAGAAGCCAAGAATCGTCCGCTGTGGCGCACATTGGTTGCACTGTCTATTCGTCACGTTGGCCCAACGGCAGCGCAAGGTTTAGCAACTGCACTTGGTTCAGTAAAGGCTATTTCAGAGGCAAGCGCGCAAGAGTTAGCTGACATTGATGGAGTTGGTCAGATAATTGCTGAATCGATTGTCGAATGGTTTGGCATCAAGTGGCATCAAGAGATTATTACTAAGTGGGAAAAAGCCGGCGTGTGCATGGTTGTGCAACAAACCGAACAACTTCCGCAAACACTGGCAGGCCTTACTTTCGTTGTTACCGGCGGACTTGAATCTTTTACCCGAGATGGGATTTCAGAAACCATTACAGCCCATGGCGGTAAGCCCTCATCTTCGGTTTCAAAGAAGACTGACTATGTCTTAGTAGGAAGTGACCCTGGGTCAAAGCTGGCTAAAGCACAAGAATTAGGTGTGCCAGTTATCGATGAAGCCAGATTTAAAGAGCTATTGGCCGGCAAGTAGTAGTATTCCAACCATGATGATTCTTGCCAGCGAGGTTACTCGCGAACTTCCAGCCTCACCACTGTTTTTCGGAGTATTCACATTTGTTGTGATGTCACTGTTTTTGTATTTAGTTCTTCGCCTAGACCGAGACTAATTTGTCTCGAGTAGGTATTTACGGAGGAACATTTGATCCGATTCATTTGGGTCATCTGCACGTAATTACCCAACTGATTGAAAAAGATTTAGTCGATCAATTATTGGTTGTACCTGCCGGCGATCCTTTACTTCGTCAACACGCTCCAATTGCAACTGGCCAACAAAGACGCACCATGTGTCAGCTGGCTTTAGCTGATTTACCTGGGCACATCGCGGCCAAAGTTCAGATCAATCCAATTGAAATTCTGCGAACCGGTCCAAGCTATGCCATTGATACCGTAGAAGCTGTTGCCCAAACTTATCCAGATGACACCATAGTTTTAATCGTTGGCCAGGATGCAGCAGAAAAATTAGATCAATGGCATCGAATCGATGAATTGCGCGAGATGGTCGAATTCTTAATCATCGCAAGACCAGGACATGCTGGCGATGGGGTTGATATCGGTGCTTTAGATGTTGCCGCGACCACAATACGTCAAGGTTTGAGCGCAGATGTTTCGTCATCGGTAGCTGCATTTATACGAGAGAATAACCTCTATGACAATTAGCAGCAGAAC
>CAYMNN010000024.1:0-10538 GCA_964391815.1 uncultured Candidatus Planktophila sp. | reverse complement strand
TTGATCGCACAGACTGGCGAAATGGGTTATCCATCAGCGCTGACTGCAAAGACTTGGGGCTTCTACGATGTCTCTTTCAAGGGACAACCATTCAAGTTCCAACGAAGCTATGGCTCATACGTCATGGAAAATGTTTTGTTTAAGATTTCATTTCCGGCCGAATTCCATTCACAAACTGGCGTAGAAGCGGCGATGACGATTTACCACCAGATGCAGGCAGCAGGAAAGACATCTGATGACATTGCAAAGGTCACGATTCGCACTCACGAAGCATGTATCCGAATCATTGATAAGAAAGGGCCGCTGAATAACCCAGCAGATCGCGATCACTGTATTCAGTACATGGTTGCCGTGCCATTTATATTTGGTCGACTAACTGCCCGTGATTATGAAGAAGATATTGCTGCCGATCCACGTATCGATGCTTTGCGCGAAAAGATTGTTTGCGTAGAAGACCCGGTATACACCGCGGATTATCACAACCCTGAAAAACGCTCTATTGCCAACGCAATAACTGTCGAATTCAAGGATGGCACTGTCTTTGACGAAGTAGCCGTGGAATATCCAATCGGACATGCTCGACGTCGCACCGAAGGTATTCCGCTACTGATTGAAAAGTACAAGACCAATTTGGCGCGCATTTATGATGCCGACAAGCAAAAGAAGATTCTTGATCTATGTCTTGATTACAACAAGCTATCAACAACTGCAGTAAATGAGTTTATGGATTTGATGGCTCTTTAATGAGCGACATGTCGGCACAGGTGCGTCGTGCACTAGATGTTGCCGTAGCAGCAATTGGTGGTTCCGCCCGCGAAGGTCAGATTGAAATGGCCGAAGCGGTAGCAAACGCATTGACAGATCGACATCACTTAATGGTTCAGGCAGGTACTGGTACCGGTAAATCACTTGCGTACTTAATCCCGGGAATCGTGCACGGCAGAAAAGTCTTGGTAGCAACAGCCACCCTTGCCCTGCAGCGCCAATTAGTTGATCGTGATTTACCTGCTGTTGTTCCAGCCCTTGAAAAAGAATTAGGTCGCGATATTTCATACGCCATCTATAAAGGCGTCGGAAACTATGTCTGTCTGCAAAAGATGAATAGCGAAGATATTGATCCAGATACCGAATTAGTCATGGAAGTGTCGTCACTAGAAAAAGATGCCAAGCGCTTGATTGCTTGGGCTAAGACTCCGGGTGTATCCGGTGATCGTGATGATGCACCCGAAGTAGACCGACGTGTGTGGGCAGCAAACAGCACTTCAGGTCGCGAATGCGTGGGCGCAGATGTCTGTGCCTTTGGTTCACAATGTTTTGCAGCCAATGCCAAAGCAAAAGCACAGACGGCAGACATCGTTGTTACTAACCACACCTTGCTGGCCATTGAAATTGTGGATTCACATCCGATCTTGCCCGAACGCGATTGTGTGATTTTGGATGAAGCCCACGAATTCATGGACCGTGCCACACAGGCAGTTACTGATGAACTCACTTCTAATCGAGTTTTGCGTGCAGCCGCAATGGCCCGAAAGTTCATGCCCGGCAAGCTTTCTGATGCCTTCCATAAAGCGGCCAATGATTTCCACGAATCCATGGTTGATTACGGCGAAGATGTTAAAAATGACCCAACGGCGCAAGGTCGCCTAGAGGAAATCCCGCAATCCCTTGAATTTTCTATTCGCAAAGTGATGGAAGCATCTAAGGCAATTGTTCAATTCATGTCCGCAGATGATGAAATCATCGATACCGATGCTTTGGCAGAGCGTGCCCGAGTCAAAGGTGCGGTCAATGAAATCGCAACAACTGCCAGCACCTTGTTGAAAATGGGCGATGGTTTAGTGCTCTGGTATGAACCAACTTTTTCTACTTTGTATTTTGCACCGCTATCAGTATCTGAAGTCTTGCGGGAAAACCTTTTGACCCAGACTCCGGTCATTGCAACGTCAGCGACCTTAACGATTGGCAAAGGTTTTGATTCAATGGCCAAGAGCATTGGCTTTTTGGTCAATGAAGAAATGAACGCTGAACTAAAAGATGGCGAAGTAGATCCAGCAAATGTTCAGATGTTAGATGTTGGTTCTCCTTTTGATTTTGCTAATCAAGGTGTTTTGTACATGCCTAAGCATTTGCCAGAACCAGGACGAGACGGTCCCAGCATGGATGTCTTAACCGAACTAGGCGAACTTATTGATGCTGCAGGCGGGCGAACATTGGCGCTGTTTTCTTCATGGCGCGGGGTAGAAGCGGCTGATTTACATTTGCGTAAAGTTTTGGCAGAGCTACCCATCAAGATCATTACTCAAAAACGAGGCGATGCTGTCGGACCGCTAGTTGCACGGTTTGCAAAAGATGAAACTTCGGTACTGCTCGGCACCATGTCTTTGTGGCAAGGCGTAGATGTTCCCGGAAACAGTTGCATCTTGGTTGCTATCGATCGAATTCCATTTCCACGTCCTGATGAACCAGTAATGAGCGCTCGTGCTTCCCAAGCAGATGCTGCAGGTGGCAGCGGATTTATGCAGGTTTCCCTACCCAGAGCCGCACTTTTATTGGCTCAAGGCACCGGTCGTTTGATTCGATCCGTGGATGATCGGGGAGTCGTTGCGATCCTGGATTCGCGAATCGTCACTAAAAGATACGGAAGTGTTCTACTTAACTCTATGCCCCCTTTATGGAGAACCTCAGAAAAGGGTGTGGTCATAGATTCACTGAGACGACTTCGGGAAAGCATGAAAGAATAATTTTATGCCTCGCATTGAAACCGAAACTCTTGCCGAGCACCGTGATTGGCGCCGTAATCAGCTGATCGATGCTGCTGCAAGTATTGCCATGGAATCAGGTGGTGCGGCAATTACCGTAGCTGCAGTGGCACAACGTGCAGGTTTGTCTCGCACATCAGTCTATGAATACTTTGGTAGCGGGTCAGAACTTGTTGCAGATCTTGTCATTGATGAACTACATAGCTTTGCCCAAACCCTTAATACCGCAGTTGCAGATTGCGCCGACGCGCAGTGCATCGTCAACTGTTGGATCAAGGGAGCACTTACTTATATTGCAGATGGTCGTCACTTACTAGCTAAAGCGCTTAATTCGACGGCAATGCCACAATCACGTGCACAACAGATCGGTATGGCACACCGTGCTTTGATGGCACCACTAGTTAAGGCAGTTACTGAACTAGGTGTTAAGGATTCGCAGCGCGCCCTGTCTTTTATTCAGGCGATCACTGATGCATCAACAAAGCGAATTGAATCAGGCCATGACGCAGAAGAAGAGATTGCTTATGCAACAAACTTCTGCATCAATGGCCTGATGTCTAATTAATTACTTTCCAGTTACAGCTAATTTAGTATTCAAAGCTTCGTACAGTCCTTTTCTGGCACCAGCGGTTGCAGTGATGTCACATTTTCCGCGGCGCATAGTCAGAACTGATCTAACAACTGAACACGATCCCATTGCCCTGTAAGTAACTCTTTCACCAAAGTTGCTGGCTGTTGGCAGATTAGTTTTACTAAAGGCCTTCAGGGATTCAGGCAGCGTAAAAGTGCCTAAAGTTTGCGTGCCAAGGGTTAAACGAATCGGCAAAATAACGGTGACAGGTGCTGCTGTTGCATTACCCGCACTGGTTACAGAAATCGCACATTCGCCAACACCTGTCAGTGGTGTGATCTGTTGACCATTTAATGCACACGCTGGTGCCAATGAACGGTAGGTCAAAGCCGCACCAGCTTTGGAAACTGCTGCCACGGTTGCAACTTGTCGGTAGCCAAGAGTTGCTGGAGTTCTAGTAGTTACTGCAACACCGTTGATAGTGCCCGTTACTTCATCTGCAGCCAAAGTTGTTGTTCCGGCAACAGCTGCTTTGAAAGTAATGGGAAAGAATTGATCTTCTGAAAAATCAGCTGGCACGGTGTGGTCAAAGCGCATGAAGATTCCGCACTTAGAAACGGTGCAATCAACCGTTGTTGTACCTGAAACAAATGAACCTGTTGGCTTGAAAGCTATGGCTGCAGTTGGCAGAAATGAAGCACCGCGCGCAGTAGAGATCCACAATTCAACGGCCTTGTTGCACAAAGCAGAACGAGTTCCGGCAGGTGCTTCTACACATTGCTGAATATACAAACCGCCCTTGGTTGGAACATCGGTCAAGGTAATGTTGATCGTTGCATTTTGATAATCAAGATTTGTTAAGGGGCCACCTACAAATTTGGTCTGAGCAGCGTGGGCTGACACAGGTGTCAACAATGCTGCTAGCAGCGCCATAACAACGAGCTTCTTCATTTTTCTCCTTATTTGATGGTGATAGGGATAAATAGATCTGAACTGCGATCATTGCTGCGCAAGTGATCGGCGCGTACCGTGATTGCGCACTTAACTTTGGTGCAATCAAACTTTCCGATTCGCTTTGAAATCTTTACTCTCTGAGTAAATCTGCCACCTGGCAAAAACTCTTCGGTTAAACCAATTGCATACGGTGGGGGATTAGATGAAATCCAAAAAGATGCCTCGCTCAGCCCGGCCTTGTTGACTCCGCCGCCGCAAGGTGTCGGTGCTTTACCTTTTGCTGGCACAACGCAGAAAGCCAAATAGATACCAACGGTTTCATCGAAGAAATTTCCTCTTACCGTCACAGTCGAGCCACTTTTTACAGTGGTCTTAGACACTGACAGCACCTGACCTTGTGAACCCTTGATAGATGCCGCCGAAGAAAACGGCATGGAGGAAATACTGAAAACCAGTACTAACGCCAGCAATTTCTTCATGGCCAAACTCTAAATTAGCCCCATAAAAGTGTTATCCGACAAGACACTGATATCTGTCGTTTAAAGTTTTGGCAGACTGCACCCATGAGAAAAATGGCGATTATCGCGCTTGCGGTGCTGCTTTCTGGCTGCGCACAAAGCACGGTTGCCAGTACTTACACAATTTCTCAGGAAGATGTGAGATCGATTTCACTTACTTCGACACCGCCATTAACTGTTTCGCGAGTCGTTGTTTTGGCCAATGGTGTCGCCGAAATTATCCAGTCATTAAATGCACAAAGGATCATTGTTGGGCGAGATATTTCCAGTACCGAAGATTCCTTAGCTGATATTCCTATAGTTACTTCAGGTCATCAGGTTTTGCCTGAAAAAGTAATTGCGCTAAAACCAGATCTAGTGGTGATCGATGCATCAACTGGTCCTAAAGCTGCGATTGAAACAATTAAGTTGGCCGGGATTACAGTGGTACAAACTCCGGAAAGCTGGAGCCTTGCAGATTTGCCACTTAAGGTCCGCGCAGTAGGCAAAGCAATTGGCGCACAAGATCAAGCCGAAGAATTAATTAAGCAATTGGATCAATCCTTAAATGTGGGCGCAGTCAGTAATTCGCCGCGAGTAGCTTTTCTATATTTACGTGGCACATCATCGGTGTATTTAATTGGTGGTGCAGGATCTGGTGCTGATTCATTGTTGAGCGCAATTGGTGCCATTGATGTTGGCGCACAAACTCTGGATCGACCATTTAATACTTTGACGGCAGAAAGCCTGGCGGCATTAAATCCCGATGTCATTCTTGTAATGAGCAAAGGTTTGGAATCTGTCGGAGGCATCCAAGGTTTATTGAAACTTCCGGGTGTCGCCCAAACGACTGCAGGTAAGAATTCGGCCGTTATCGATGTTGATGATTCATTGTTGTTGTCATTTGGACCAAGAACTCCATCATTAGTTGATGCCCTTGCAAAAGCCCTTACTAAGGTGGCTCCATGAAAAAGTGGCTCCCTGCAGTTCTTTTAATGGCCGCATTTGTTGGTTCTTTGTACCTTGGTGCCACACAGATCGATAATTTTTGGTCAGCGCTGATTAATCCAGGCAGCAATGACATTCTGTGGCAGATCAGATTTCCGCGGGTAACGGCTGCAGTAATTGTTGGTGCGGCGCTAGCAGTTGCTGGCCTATTGGCCCAAGGTGCCTGCAACAACGCAGTTGCAGAACCAGCAATTCTTGGAACCGCAGCGGGTGCATCTTTTGGCGCAGTTCTTGCAATCAGCGCGGGTGTTGTACAAGTCGGCACAATCGGTGCGATTGCCTGCGGCACAATCGGTGCGCTACTAACAACTTCGCTTACCTTTAAGTTAGCTGCAATTCGTGGGGCGTTGTCATCCTTTGGCTTAATCCTGGTTGGAATCGCAGTGTCAGCGATCTTTACCGCACTGGTTGGAATCGTATCGGCCATGGTTTCGCGCGCAGATGCGCGTTCGATTTCTTTCTGGAGCTTTGGATCTTTGGCGCTAGTCACCCCTGATAATTTAATTGGCGTTGCAATTACAACTGTGGTCGGAATAGCAATTGCCTGGAAGATCGCGCCCGCACTTGATCGACTTTCTTTGGGCGATGCCACCGCATTTCACTTAGGTGTAAACGTTGCCCGAATCCGCTTAGTGGCTTTGATCGCGTTATCGATTTTGGCAGGGGGAGCAGTTAGCACCGTTGGGTCAATCGCATTTATTGGTTTAGCAGCACCACACATTGCCCGCTTTATCTATGGCCCAGCACATCGCAATTTGGTTGCCCATAGTGCAATTATCGGTGCATTAATTGTTGTTGTGGCAGACACTGTTTCACGAACTATTGCTCAGCCCAACGAGTTACCTATTGGTCTGGCAGCTGCGTTGTTGGGTGCACCAGTGCTGATTGCTTTAGTAACTTTGAAAAACAATGTTTGGAGAACTCAATGATTACTATCGATGAGATCACCATTGTTGTTGATGGCCGCGAAATTATTTACGATTATTCAGAACAGATTCCGGCTGGTTCAATCACCGTGATCGTTGGCCCCAATGGCTGCGGTAAATCCACTTTATTAGCTGCAATTGCGGGGGATATCGCACCTGATAAGGGAACGATCACGATTGATGAACACCATCCGATTCTGACCGCGGCAAATACCTTGGCGGGTATTCGTTCGATGGTGGTTCAAAACCAAAGCTTTACTTTGGGTTTTACGGTTCGCCAAATAATTGAAATGGCCGGGGACAGCGCCCAAGTAATGAAAGCGCTAGAACTAAATGACCTTGCAGATCGCTTGGTAACAACACTGTCGGGCGGAGAAGCCCAACGCGTTGCAATTGCCCAAGCCATCGCCCAAAACACACCAGTGCTTTTATTAGATGAACCACTTGCCGCCCAAGATGTTCATAGCCGCGGGCGAATCATTGCATTGTTACAGGATTTAGCAGAACAAGGAAAAACAATTGTGGTGGTTGCCCATAGCAACGAAACCGAATTAAGTTGGGCCGATAAGGTTATTAAGCAGTTTCATTAATTCGGGCCAAGATTTTGCAAAGCTGGGATGCAACGGTAATTCGTGAACATCAACAATTTCAACCCAGCGAACTTCGTGGGATTCATCATTAACTTCGTGGGCAACTAAATCACCAGTTGCAAGTGCGATAACTGTTTCGTATTTCCAATCGCCATGATCATCAGTAAAAGTATGCAGGGCAGTTAGCAGCGAAGTATCGATTCCGGTTTCCTCCACTGCTTCGCGAAATGCACCTTCGATAGTGCTTTCATGCGAATCGCGGGCACCGCCAGGAATACCCCACGTGTCACCGTTATGAACCCACGGGGCACGGTGCTGCAACAAGATTTGGGTTCCGCGCACAATCAAAATTCCGGCCGCACCGTTAAGTCCCCAATGCTTATTTCCGCAAGCGCAATTAACCCAACCATCACCATCGCGCGCTGCCATGTTCCTAGCCTGTCACAACTATCCACAGTTAGCGCAGTGATTGCGCAATCGGTCTGCCCTTCAATTTATGGTGCCGCACATGATTGCTTTCATTGTGATTGGCGCACTTGTTCTGACTTCTTTTATGCCCCCAGTACAGGCAGATGACTGCGCCGAAAAAGCCTGCATCACTGTCTATACCCAGAACGACCAGATCATTATTGAAGCCAAAAGAGGCAACACAACAGCAAAGAAAACTATTGCCCAAGCCCCCAAGAAATCCACAGTAAAGCCGACCGCTAAACCAACGGCGCGACCTTTGTTTTTTCCACCTGCAGCGGTAAAGACCATTGTGAAAAAGCCATACATCAAGCGCACTTATAAACCGCGCATCAAGAAAAGTACAACAACAGTAAATCTGAGCGATCGCTTAACCAAAATGGTGCCAACTGCAGGTGTGGCCTATCAACCCGAATTTGAACCGTTAGTAAAGACCGATGTGTATTTCTGGTGTGACCTACCCACGCTTTTTCAAAGCCGGGTCGACATCATCGGCGAAATCGTGGATGTCACTTTGCGCCCATCTTTTACCTGGAGCTTTGGCGATGGTTCGGTTTATACAACGACCGAAAACGGTGCGCCTTATCCCAACGGGTCCATTCGACATTCATATGCAAAAGCCGGAAGCTATGTCATCACGGTATTGACCACCTGGAATGGCAGTTACACCCACAACGCACAAGTACGAGCGGTAACCGGCACGGTCAAAAAGATTTCAGCGGCTGCAATAACTGTTGTTCAAGCACCAACCCAGTTCGTAACTAACAAAGGATGATGATGACTACCGAAAATATCTATGTAAGTGTAATTCCGCTGCAATTGGCAAGTGATGCTGAATTCGTAGAAAGCGTCAATACTTTTGCCGTCACACCAGATATGGCAGATGTCAATCTCTTGCAGCGAGATGGGGCAACGGCGGTCATTGATTTAGCGATGCAGTTTGCAGATCGAGGTTACAACAGTGATGTCGAATTGATTTCACAGGTAATCGGTAGGCTTTCAGATATTCAAGTCCGAGATTTCGCACTGGGTACGCACAACGAACAAACCTTTGATACTTATTGGAATATGTGGCTGTACTTGCTTCGCATCGCACCGGTTGGCTTTGTTGCCCCAGTTGCTTGTTTGTTTGCGACTTTGGCTTACGAACGCGCAGATTCGGAACTGGCTTATCGCGCACTAGATCGCGCAACAGAAGATGATCCCAAGTACGCCTTAACTATTTTGTTGCGCCGAGTCTTTGGTTCAGGCTGGCCTGCTGCAGCTTTTGCTGCAATGCGGATGGAGCTTCACCCCAAAGTAACGGCTGGGATTTTTCAGGCCTAGTCGCTAGAATTACCGCGTTCACGAGTCCTACGTATTAGCCCCGGCTTAGTAGGCGGCAACCCTCCACCGCGGCGGGGTGCTCCGGGTGACGAACAGGTTGCCATGGAAAACATGCGCGACAAGTGTGGTGAAGGATATTTATTGCAATGGTTTCAACAGGTGCTTGGCTAGAAACACATGATCCAGGTGAACGTCAGTTCATCACGATCGGTGATTTACTTCTTGAAAATGGCGAAACGTTGCCAGCTGTCACCATTGCTTATCAAACATGGGGCCAATTAAACGCAGCAAAAGATAATGCGATTTTAGTTAATCATGCGATGACCGGCTGGTCTGATGTTCCTGGTTGGTGGCCCTTAATGGTTGGGCCGGGATTGCCCTTTGATACTGACAAATATTTTGTGGTCTGCCCAAATGTTATTGGTGGTTGTCAGGGATCAACTGGGCCTTCATCGATTGCACCAGATGGAAAGCGTTGGGGTTCGCGTTTTCCTACAGTGACAATTAGAGACATGGTCAACGCCGAAGTTGCCTTTTCCGATGCGATCGGAATTGCTAAGTACAAACTTGCAGTAGGTCCTTCACTGGGTGGAATGCGCGCTTTGGAATGGGCGGTGCAGTTGCCAGATCGAGTTGGTGCAATCTGCACCATTGGATCTTCGGCGGTTGCAACCGGTGATCAAATCGGAACCGCATCGATTCAAATTAGGGCAATTAAATCTGACCCGTATTTCAACAAAGGTGATTACTACGAACAAGAAAAAGGACCCGACGAGGGAATGGGAATCGCTCGCCGGATCGCGCACCTGACATATCGAACTGAAGCTGAAATGGATATTCGTTTTGGCCGCCAAATGCAGGGAGATGACACCGGCCGCTATGCCGTCGAGTCATACCTGGATCATCAGGCCAGCAAACTTGCCCAGCGCTTTGATGCCAATACCTACATCGCCCTGACAGAGGCGATGAATAGCCACGATATTGGCCGCGAACGCGGAGGAGTAGCCGCCGCCTTGGCCACCATCAAGGTTCCGGTGGTTGCAGTATCAATTGATACCGATCGCCTCTTTCCGGTGCGCCTACAGGCTGAAATTGCCGAATTAGCCCCTGCTGCAGCCCCATTGGTGACGATTTCTAGCCCATTTGGCCATGACGGGTTTCTAGTTGAGGTTGAGAGTGTGGGAAATGTGATTCGAGAGGCGTTAAATCTAGCCAAATAGCGCGTTTGGATGTGCATTTACCCCTGTGGACAAATTATAATATAGCCATCGCTTCAGCAGATCCGCTGAAACAAATCAAAGGACAATTGTGGCTGTATTTAGTGCGCTCAAAAACAAGGTGAAGGCTAAGACTTCTTCTAAAAAAGAAGCACCTGTCGCTAAGAAAGCACCAGCAAAGAAAGCAGCACCTGCAAAGGCTGTTGCAAAGAAAGCTGTTGC
>CAYMNN010000023.1:0-10853 GCA_964391815.1 uncultured Candidatus Planktophila sp. | reverse complement strand
CCGAAGGAGACATTAACTCGTTCGACTTGCAGCGCTGCAGTATTAGTAGACATGATGTGCGTAGATTCTAGGCACACGAGGGCCGATTCGTGTAACTATTTCATAATTAATGCTCGAACTTGCTGCTCCCCAGTCATCTGCGGTGTATTCACCCCTGGAACCATCTCCAAAAACAATCACCCAATCCCCCGAATTTGCTGAGGAATCCAGCCCCAAATCAACCACAAACTGGTCCATGGATACCCGACCGATTATTGGAGCTCGCTTTCCATCAACAAAGACGCCGGCACCTTGTGCAATTCGCGGAATTCCATCTGCATATCCCATGGCAACGATTCCCAGTTTAGTCTCAGCGGTTGTGTAGGCAGTTGCACCATATCCGACTGGTGAATTTGCTGGCACTGTCTTTACTAAATGCAATTTAGCTCGTACCTGCATCGCGGGCTTTAAACCCAGTGATGCGCTGTGTCCTAAAGTTTTTACATCTGGCGATAAGCCATACATCGCAATTCCGACTCGCACCATATTAAAGCGAGACTCTGCATCCTTTAGCGTTGCTGCAGAGTTTGATAAATGCCGAACAATGTTTGTGTAACCAAATGACTCTAAAGTTGCAACCATTTCCTTAAATCGATTGCGCTGCTGTTCGTTTTGTTCTTGCTCTGGTTCATCTGCTCGAGCAAAGTGAGAAAAGATTCCGACGATGTCTATATTGGCAACATGGTGTGCATCTATTTTGCCCCACTCGATAAGAAAGCCGCCACGAGTCATTCCGGTATCTACCTCTAGGTGTACACGAGGGCGATTGTTGGATTTGACTGCACCGATCTCTTCAAGAGCTTTGATGGAAGAAGCGGCTAATTCAATTTCATTATCGACTGCTAATTGATAATCAGATCCAGGAGGCACTAACCACGCAAGGATGGGCGCAGTTATTCCGGCCTTGCGCAATGTGATTGCTTCTTCCAGTAACGCAACACCTAATGAAGTTGCTCCCGCATCTAGGGCTGCACGAGCAACAGAAACCAATCCATGGCCATAGGCATCTGCCTTGACCACGGCCATTACTGGGGTTTGTGAAACATCCTTTAGATGCTGGATATTTGCCGTGATGCGATCAAGATCAATGCGTGCTTCAGCTCGATCGAACATTGCTGAAGTCTAGTGCAACTGGCTTTTCGAGGGAACATACCTATCGATAGCAATTACCGCGACCAGCAAAGCGCTGCCAACAAATAAACCACCCAGTAGATCTGTAAACCAGTGGGTATGGCGAATAAGGGAAACCACACAAACTGTCAGCGAAATCAGTGCAACGCCAGCACTAGCAAGACGACCTTGGTAGCGATCTACTTTTGCGTAACGGTAAATCAAATACGCCAAAATTCCCCAGGATAAAACCGCATTGGATGCGTGCCCACTTGGATATGACATTCCACCTGCATGCAAAAGATCAAATCCGTCACGTGGTTTTGTGCGTCCTAAAACTATTTTGAAAGTTCCAACAACAAGATTAAGAGATAACAATGAAATCATCGCCAAGTTAAGTGGACGCCAAGTTTTAAACTTGTACGCAATAAATGATGCCGCAATCAATAAAATTGTGGCAGTTAAGCTGCGAAGACCTAAATCATCAAGGCGGCGTAAAACGAATCCTGCAAAACCTTCAAACTGCGGTTTTGGTTGGCTGTTGATCTCTTTGTCATAGGCAACCAGCGGACCATTGGTAAGAACCTGCTGCGTAACAACCAAAAAGCCAAAGAACAAAAGCAGTGACCAGCGAAGAGCTCGGTCCATTTGTCGCCTGCGAGTTTGTGCTAATTTTTGCATTATTCAACCGTTACAGATTTAGCCAAGTTTCTTGGTTGATCAACATCATTACCGCGAACTACCGCCATTTCATAAGCAAATACTTGCAGCGGAACTGTAGCTAAGACTGGCTGGAACAAGGCTGGTGCAATTGGAATTCGAATAATGTGTTCCGCGCCTTCAACATGAGCGCCTTCTTCAGCGATAACAATGACACGAGCTCCGCGAGCTTTTACTTCTTGAATATTGCTGAGCATCTTTTCATCCAATGAATGCTCATGTCCGGCCGGAAGAATTGCAATCACGGGGGTTCCTTGATCAATCAAAGCAATCGGCCCATGCTTGAGCTCTCCCCCGGCAAAACCTTCGGCATGAATGTAAGCAAGTTCTTTGAGCTTTAAAGCACCTTCTAGTGCAACTGGATACCCAATGTTTCTGCCTAAGAACAAAACTGTGTTGTTCTGTGCAAATTTTCTAGTTAGTTCGCGCAGAGGTTCGACAGTTTCAAGAATCTGTTCGATCTTTCCGGGAAGTTCCAGAAGCTCTTTATACAGATCTCGAACTTCAGAATCCTTGAGCGATCCATTGACTTGACCCAAGTGCAAGCCAATCAAGTACACAGCGATGATCTGAGTCAACAGCGCCTTAGTTGATGCCACTGCAATTTCTGGACCTGCATGTGTATACAGAACCGCGTCGGATTCTCGCGGAATAGTTGAACTATTTGTATTACAGATTGCTAAAACTCTTCCGCCAGCTGCCTTTGCATGACGCACAGCCATCAACGTATCCATCGTTTCACCTGATTGTGAGATTGCAATAATCAAAGTGCTTGGATCGATGATTGGATCGCGATATCTAAATTCGCTAGCGATTTCTACATCCACCGGAATCTTTGCCCATTTTTCAATCGCATACTTGGCAACCATTCCTGCGTGATAAGCCGTGCCACATGCAATAACGGTGATCTTCTTCAATGAGCGAATCTCATCTGTGCTCATGTGTAATTCATCAAGCAGAATTTGATTGTTATCGCTTAAACGCCCAATCAGAGTATCTGCAACAGCTTTTGGCTGCTCAAAGATCTCTTTCAACATGAAATGTGCAAAGCCGCCCTTTTGCGCAGCGCTGGCATCCCATGAAATTTCATACTGCTTTGGTTTTACTGGCTTGCCATCAAGATCTGTAATCTCGACTGATGTCGGAGTCATTGTGACTACCTCATCTTGGCCGAGCTCAATTGCTTTCTTTGTGAACTCGATGAATGCTGCAACATCTGATGCCATGAAGTTTTCGCCATTACCCAAGCCAACAACAAGTGGTGAATTACGACGGACTCCGACAATTACATCTGGAGCATCAGCATGAATAGCAAGCAAGGTAAAGGAACCACGAAGTGCCTTTACTGCATCGCGCATTGCTGCCGTTAGATCCCCGTTATGTGCTTTACGTAAATCGCTGAGCAAATGCGCCACTGATTCGGTATCTGTTTCAGATGAGAACTTGTGACCTTTGGCTTCAAGTTGTGAACGAAGCTCGGTGTAGTTTTCAATGATTCCGTTATGGATAACTGCAAGCTTTCCTTCATTATCTACGTGAGGATGTGCGTTTCCATCGGTCGGTCCACCATGAGTTGCCCAACGTGTGTGACCAATTCCTGAATGAACATTGGGCAGAGATGCATCTAAAGAATTCTCTAAGTTAGAAAGTTTGCCAGCCTTTTTTTCAATGAACAGCTTGCCCGGTGTACCAAGTGCGATTCCAGCCGAGTCATACCCGCGGTATTCCAGTCGACGCAGACCTTCGATCAAGGGATGTGAGGCAGATTGTGGCCCTGTGTAACCCACAATTCCGCACATGTCATTTACTCCAGTTCGTTTTTAACTGTATTTGCAAGGTGCTGAGCAACTTCTTGCGCAAGGCTATCACTGGCAGCTTCAACCATGACTCTAACCAGCGGTTCGGTTCCAGATGCACGCAATAAAACTCGGCCCGAGTCGCCTAAGCGATCCTCTGCTGATTTAACTGCGGCAGCAATTGCGACATTTCCTGGCAATCTATCTTTGGCAACATTTTTTACATTGATCAAAACCTGTGGGAATCGCACCATCGTTGCGGCAAGCTCTTGCAGAGTTTTTCCTGTGCGTACAACCTCTTGCATCAGTTGCAGTGCGGTTAGCAAACCATCGCCAGTGTTGGCTAGTTGGCGCATGATGACGTGGCCGGATTGTTCACCACCAAGTGAATAATCATTGGCAATCATGTTTTCCAGAACATAACGATCGCCAACCGGTGTCGTGACAACATTAATTGCTGCATCTTTCATCGCGTGCATAAAACCTAGGTTGCTCATCACGGTGCCAACTACGGTGTCAGATTTGAGAACACCACGAGCTTTAAATCCGCGCGCCAAAATTGTAAGAATGTGATCGCCATCGATTTCATTACCTTGGGCGTCAATTGCTAAGCAACGATCTGCATCACCATCGTGGGCGATTCCAAGATCTGCACCTTCTTTGAGAACTGCTGCACGTAGTTGGTGCAAATGCGTCGAACCGCAGTCATCATTGATGTTCCAACCATCGGGTTGGTTAAAGATTGCAATAACTTCTGCGCCAGCTCGGCGATAGACCTCGGGTGCAACGTAAGAAGATGCACCATTTGCACAATCAACGACAACCTTTAAACCCTTTAATGGCGTCTCAACTGATGACAACAAGTGCTGTAAATACTTTTCAGTTACAGCATCATCATTGATTACTCGGCCGACATTGCGACCAGTTGGACGTTCCCAGTCCTCACCCATTCGGGCTTCGATACGAGCTTCGATTGCATCATCTAATTTGCCGCCACCACGAGCGAATAACTTGATTCCGTTGTCTGGCATTGGATTGTGCGATGCAGAAATCATGACACCTAGATCGCACTTCATTTCTGCAACAAGGTGGGCAATCGCAGGTGTTGGTAGAACACCAACACGATAAACATTGATACCGGCGCTAGTTAAGCCAGCAACAACGGCGGCTTCTAGAAATTCCCCAGATGCCCGTGAATCTTGACCAACAATTGCCGTTGGCTGCTCACTCAATGAACTTTCTACCAAGATATGCGCAGCGGCAACAGAAACATCTAATGCGAGTTCTGCGGTGAGATCACGATTGGCTAAGCCACGGATTCCATCGGTGCCAAAAAGCGCCAATTGAACTCCTTTGGTAAAAGTGAATTAACGCTTTGAGTATTGAGAACGCTTACGAGCCTTCTTAAGACCGTACTTCTTGCGCTCAATAACACGTGCATCACGTGAAAGGAATCCAGCCTTCTTAAGTGCTGGACGGTTTGCTTCTTCATCAATCTGATTGAGTGAACGTGCAACACCTAGACGTAGTGCGCCAGCTTGACCTGAAACTCCACCACCGTTGATGCGTGCAAAAACGTCGTACTGGTTTTCAGCACCAACTGTGCGGAATGGCTCTGACACTAGTTGTTGGTGAACCTTGTTTGGGAAATAGTTTTCAAGAGTCTTACCGTTTACAACCCAACGACCTGTTCCTGGAACAAGGCGAACACGTGCAACAGCTTCCTTACGACGACCAGTACCTGCACCTGGTGCCTTGATTGCTGGACGGTTTGTTGCAGCTGCTGGTGTTGAAGTTGAGTATGAAGTAGGAGCTTCTTCGTTGTCGATTAAATCAAAGTTCTCTGACATTTACTTTTCCCTTACTTCACGATTTGTGAAACTTGATTGAATACATATGGCTTTGGTGCTTGAGCAGCATGTGGATGCTCTGGACCTGCGTAAACCTTTAGCTTTGATGCGATCTGACGACCGAGTGAATTCTTTGGAAGCATTCCCTTGATTGCCTTTTCAACTGCACGTGTTGGGTGAGTCTCTAGAAGCTCGCCGTACACAGTAGAAGTTAAACCGCCTGGGAAACCTGAGTGATGGTGAGACCACTTCTGTGATGCCTTGTTACCTGACAACGCGATCTTTTCTGCGTTGATAACAACGACGAAGTCGCCCATGTCCATGTGTGGAGCAAATGTTGTCTTGTGCTTTCCACGAAGTAGAACAGCAGCATGTGTTGCAAGACGGCCCAAGACCACATCTTGTGCATCGATGATGTGCCAGTTACGGACCGCATCACCGGCTTTTGGACTGTATGTACGCACGCTCTTGCCTACCTTCTTTTAAGTGTTTTCGACGGCGCCTTTGTCAGGCGCAGAGGAGTAAGGGTACCCGCGTCAGGCTCAGGGGTCAAAATCGGGCTAAAACCCCTGCTTATTAGTGATCGAAGACCGGCTCAGGGCTCTCATATACCCCGCCATCCTTGCCAAATACCAAGAAACGATTGAATCCTCGCGTGAACCATCTGTCATGGGTCACTGAAATAACAGTACCTTCATATCGATCCAACGCATTTTCGAGCGACTCGGCACTGGCCAAATCCAAGTTGTCTGTCGGCTCATCTAGCAACAACAAAGTATCACCCGCCAGCTCTAGCAATAAGACTTGAAATCTAGCTTGTTGGCCACCCGACAATGAAGTGAATTTTTGGTTGGCTTGCTGATCAATTTCATAACGTCGCAAAACACTTTTTGCTGGACCCAGTTGAAGGGAATGTAACTCCCACAATATTTCTAAAAGGGTTTTCCCCTCAAACTCTGGATGTGAATGTGTCTGTGCAAAGTATCCAATTTCAACACGGGCACCTACTTTAAAGTTCCCAGAATATTTCACCGTTTCATCCCCTGAAATGAGGCGAAGAAAGTGCGACTTACCTGTTCCGTTCTTACCTAATACAGCAATGCGGTCACCAAAAAAGACCTCAAAATTAAATGGCTTGGTTAAATTCTCTATTGAAAGTTCTTCAAATGTAAGTGCACGAAGTCCTGTCCTTCCACCCTTCAAAGCGACTTTCACATCTTGCTCAACTGGAGGTGTTTCGGGAGCGCCAGCTTCTTCAAACTTTCGAAGTCTGGTCTGCATGGCATGGTACTTGCTCGCCATATCTGGAGAACTCGCAGCTTGAACCTGTAATGTCTTTACTAAATCAATCAATCGTTGATGCTCTTGTTCCCAACGCAAAAGTAACTCTGCGAACCTTTCATTGCGTGCAGAGCGCGCTTCATGCCATGTCGAGAATTTACCGCCATGCACCCACGCAGTATTTCCATTAATACCTTGCTCTAATGTGACAATTCGGGTTGCCGTGTTTTCAAGAAGCTCACGATCATGGCTCACGAATAAGACTGTTTTCTTAGTTTCAGATACAACTTTCTCAAGCCATCTCTTTGATGGAACATCCAAGTAGTTATCTGGTTCGTCGAGGAGTAAGACTTCTTCTGGTCCCTCTAGGAGTGCACGCAAGACTAGCTTTTTCTGCTCGCCACCCGAGAGAGTATTCACCAGGCGGTGCGAGACCTCATCAAATGATTTGCTAAGCATCTCAGTGCAACACTTATCCCAAAGTACTTCGAATTCATAACCCCCAGCATCGCCCCAATCAATTAATGCTTGCGCATAATTCATTTGAGATTTTTCCGTTGACTCTGCGTTCATAAGTCTTTCAGTTTCATCAATCTTTTCGGCAGCATCACGAATTGCTTTTGGTGCAACTGAAATCAATAAATCTCTGACTGTGGATTCATCCCGAACTGAACCAATGAACTGGCGCATGACGCCAAGCCCACCAGTTATTGAAACGGTTCCCTTGTCTGGCTTTAAATCTCCGCAAATCATCCTGATCAACGTAGTTTTTCCAGAGCCATTAGGACCAATTAAGGCAACCTTTGCACCATCTCCAACTCGAAAACTCACATCATTGAGCAGTAAACGACCATCTGACAATGTGTACTCGACCGCTGAAACATCAATGTGTCCCATTGTCGCGCTTTCCGATTGTCACCTTTGCTCGCTCAAGTAGTTGATCATTAGTTGGATACTCAACTGAGGACAGCGTTAAACCTCTTGCTGGAAATACCAATGAATCACTAACTCTCTCTTTATTGGCTAAAAGCTCTCCCATCCAGGTGGGGTCTTTACGTCCATCTGCAACGCAAACAACCGCGCCAACTAAATTTCGGACCATTGAATAACAGAAAGCATCGGCCACGATGGAGGCAACTAGTAAATCTCCTTGGCGTTCCCAGTGAAACTTTTCAAGAGTACGAAGTGTTGTTCCACCCTCTTTATATTTACAGAATGCAGCGAAATCATGGTGACCGAGTACTAATGAACTAGCTGAATTCATGAGTTCTGCATCTAATGGCCGATACCAAGAGGCTATGTCGTAACGATTAATTGGTGGAATTGGAAGGTTCTGATCCAGAATCTTGTAGATATACCGTCTTCGCAGCGCTGAAAAACGTGCATGAAATGCTTCGGGAGCAATACTCACCCTCATGATGCGAATATCTTCGTCAAGTATTCGATTTAATTTGTAAGCGATCTCCTCGAGGTTAATACTTTCAGGTACATCTACATGGATTACCTGACCTGTGGCGTGCACACCCGCATCGGTGCGCCCAGCGACGATAGATTCGATCTTGGTCTGAGTAATTGTTCCGATCGCTTGTTCAACTAGCTCCTGAATTGTGCGCCGGTTTGGTTGCGTCGCCCACCCCGAAAAATTTGTTCCGTCGTATGCAAGATCAATCCGTAAACGAAGAAACCCACTCTCAGGGTAGAGAGTGGGTTCCGTCATGAGAATAATTTCTTAGAAAGAAAGTTATTACTTATCTTTCTCAGTTAGTAGCTCAATTACTGCCATTGGTGCGTTGTCACCCTTGCGAGGACCGACCTTAGTAATGCGTGTGTATCCACCTTCGCGTGTTGCAAAACGTGGACCGATTTCAGTGAACAGAGTATGTACAACGTTCTTGTTCTGAATCTGCGCCATGACCTGACGACGAGCTGCAAGGTCGCCCTTCTTTGCGAAGGTAACTAGCTTTTCAGCCAAAGGACGCAGGCGCTTAGCCTTTGCCTCTGTTGTCGTGATCTTGCCGTGCTCGAACAACTGCTCTGCGAGTGTGCGTAGAAGTAGTCGCTCATGTGATGGGCCTGAACCCAAACGAGGACCTTTACTTGGTGTTGGCATTATCGATTCTCCTAGGCCTGCTCTGCATCGACGAAATCATCGTCGACTGATGCGTTGTAGTTCTGATGTTGGGTTGGATCGAAACCAACTGGGCTGTCCTTGAGAGACATTCCCATTGAGACAAGCTTTGCCTTGACCTCATCAATTGATTTTGAACCAAAGTTACGGATATCTAGCAAGTCAGCCTCTGAACGGTTAACTAGCTCGCCAACTGTGTGAATGCCTTCGCGCTTCAAGCAGTTGTATGAACGAACTGTTAGATCTAGATCTTCGATTGGAAGAGCAAGATCTGCAGCAAGTGCTGCATCCATTACAGATGGCCCCATCTCGATGCCTTCAGCATCAAGATTGAGTTCACGTGCAAGACCGAATAGCTCAACCAATGTACGACCAGCTGATGCAACTGCATCGCGTGGCTTCATTGATGGCTTTGTTTCTACATCTACAACAAGGCGATCGAAGTCTGTGCGCTGTTCAACGCGAGTTGCTTCTACCTTGTATGTAACCTTCAAAACTGGTGAATAGATTGAGTCAACAGGAATGCGACCGATTTCTGCGCCAGCTTGCTTGTTTTGTACCGCTGTTACGTAACCACGGCCGCGCTCAACTGTAAGTTCAATCTCTAGATTGCCCTTGCCGTTAAGTGTTGCAATGTGAAGCTCAGGGTTGTGAACTTCTACGCCAGCTGGAACTGCAATGTCTGCACCAGTAACAACACCGGCACCTGACTTGCGGATGTAAACAACTGCTGGCTCATCGTTATCTGATGAAAGCACCAAGTTCTTGATGTTCAAAACGATATCGGTGAGGTCTTCCTTAACTCCTTCAAGAGTTGTGAACTCGTGAAGTGCACCTGCAACGCGAATGCTTGTAACTGCTGCACCTGGAATAGATGAAAGCAATGTACGACGCATGCTGTTGCCAAGTGTGTAACCAAAGCCTGGCTCTAGCGGTTCAATGATGAACCGTGAGCGATGCTCAGAAACTACTTCTTCGCTGAGAGTTGGACGTTGTGCAATTAGCACTGCTGCTCCTCTTCATTCGGGGAAATCCACTATTTGATTTCCGCTCTTTCCCCTGATCCTTCAATCAGGGGCCCTACTAAGTACTGCCCGCATGTCTTGTGCTTTCGCACAAGACTTTCAAAAATTACTTGGAATAAAGTTCAACGATTAGCTGCTCTTGAACCTGGGTGTCGATGACTGCACGAGCAGGAACTGAGTGAATGATGATTCGCATCTGTGAACCAACAACCTCCATCCATGCTGGAACTGCCTTCTCGCCAAGCTCTGCGCTAGCAACGATGAATGGTGTGAGATCCAATGACTTTGGAAGAACATCGATGATGTCCATTGCAGAGACACGGAATGAAGGAATGTTTACCTTCTTACCATTTACCAAGAAGTGACCGTGACGAACTAGCTGACGTGCCATGTCGCGGCTCTTTGCAAAGCCTGCACGGAACACAACGTTGTCGAGACGTGTCTCAAGAATGACAAGAAGGTTTTCACCAGTCTTGCCCTGCTTGCGGTTAGCCTCTTCGTAGTAACCACGGAATTGCTTCTCGAGAACACCGTAGATACGTGCGCACTTCTGCTTTTCACGCATCTGCAATAGGTATTCAGATTCCTTTGATCGTCCACGACCATGTTGTCCTGGTGGATATGGACGTGATTCGATCGGACACTTTGGTCCATCGCACTTTGAGCCCTTGAGGAAGAGCTTTACTTTTTCGCGACGGCAACGCTTGCAGTCTGCTCCGGTATAACGAGCCATTTATTCTCTTCCTTCCTTAAACTCGACGTGGTTTCGGTGGGCGGCAGCCATTGTGTGGAGCTGGAGTTACATCTGAGATGGCTCCAACTTCTAGGCCTGCTGCTTGCAATGAACGGATTGCTGTTTCGCGACCAGATCCTGGTCCCTTAACAAATACATCAACCTTCTTTA
>CAYMNN010000022.1:0-11544 GCA_964391815.1 uncultured Candidatus Planktophila sp. | reverse complement strand
TCGTACAGATGAACCTGATCGTCGCTTTGCCATTGGTGCAACTGTTCAGACAGATTCACACGGGGATCTAAAGATAATCTCTGGTCGCGTTCACAATGGGATCTTGTTACTTGGCTTTGAAGGTATCACTGATCGCAATGGGATCGAAAAGCTACGCAACACCATGCTGTACGCAGATGTTGATATCAACGAACAAAGTGATGATCAAGACGAATACCACGTACTGCAATTGATAGGTTGCCAAGCAGTCCTTGAAAATGGTGATGCATTCGGCGAAGTAAGTGATGTGATTAATCTGCCGGGCCAAGACTTATTAGCAATCAAAACGGCTAATGGGGAACAGTTGATTCCCTTTGTACATCAATTGGTTCCGACAGTAGATGTTGCCAATAAGAAAATAGTTGTTATTCCACCTTCGATCACGGGGGTAATGAAATGAAAATTGATGCGGTAACAATATTTCCTGATTACTTTGCGCCACTGCAATTGTCTTTGCTTGGCAAAGCTCAAGAACAAGGGTTAGTCGAATTCGGAATTCATGATTTACGTGCCTTTTCAACCGATAACCACAATACGGTGGATGACACTCCGTACGGTGGTGGCGCAGGAATGGTCATGCTCCCAGAAGTTTGGGGTAAAGCACTTGATCCACTGATGACACCGGAAACAGATTTGATCATATTGACCCCTGCGGGAAAACGATTTGATCAACCAATGGCGGCACGTTTTTCTCAAGCAAAACACTTGGTGTTTGCATGTGGTCGCTATGAAGGAATTGATGACCGCGTTCGCCAGCACTACGAGCAAAAGAGTTATCGAGTTCATGAAGTTTCGATTGGTGACTATGTTCTAGGTGGAGGAGAAGTTGCATCTCTTGTGATGATTGAAGCAATCACTCGCTTGATACCGGGAGTACTGGGAAATCCAGAATCATTAGCCGAAGAGTCACACAATGAAGAGGGATACCTGGAGTATCCAAACTTTACAAAGCCTGCGATGTGGCGAGATCTTGAGGTTCCAGCGATATTGTTGAGCGGAAATCACGGTGAAATTGCGAAATGGCGTGCAGCCCAAGCAGCAGAGCGCGCTAAGAAGAATCTCTAGCCATCAAGTAGAGTTGGCCCCATGTGCAGATTACTAGCCTTTACTTCATTAGAGCGTAAGAGTTTCTACGACGTTGTTGGATCAGATTTTGAGAAATTTGTGGCTTTGTCTGCCGAACATAAAGATGGTTGGGGCATTGGTTACGAAGGCGAAGTTGTTAAGGACCTTAATCCCGCCAAGGAAAGTGAACTATTGGCCAAGACGGGAAATTCTCTAGAAACAGCCGGTGCGCTTTTTCACCTACGACTTGCATCCAAGGGTTTAACAGTTGGAATTGATAACAATCATCCATTTACTTATGGAACAACAACATTTATGCACAATGGCACGATTCGCCCGGCCGATACAGCCGAACAGTTCATCAGCCCAAAATACCGCGAGCTAATCACCGGAACCACAGATAGTGAACGATTCTTCTATGCGCTTTTATCTCAAATAGATGAACTGGGTTTAGTTGAAGGCGTCCGCAATACGGTTAATTTGGTTCGCGCAATCGCAGATTACTCTGCGATTAACATTATGGTCCAAACACCAGAAACCTTGATTGCTGTCTGCGAATTTAATGAAAACAATCAGAGCGAATGGAGCGGTCCTGATCATTATGAGCTCAGATTCTCAGTTCGGGATGGTGATTTCTTAATTGCATCGACGGGTTGGGGCAATACAGATTGGGAGCACCTTGATAATCATCAAATGCTCGTTGTAAATCGTTCGACTCTTGAATATTCAATATCGCCTCTATGACCCGTACGTACACAGTCGAAACCTACGGCTGCCAGATGAACGTTCACGACTCCGAACGAATCGCGGGATTGCTAGATGAAGCGGGTTTTATTCCAGCCAATACTGGCGAACAAGCAGACATCGTCGTTTTTAATACCTGTGCTGTGCGCGAAAATGCAGATAATAAGCTGTACGGAAACTTAAGTTTCCTTGCCCCCATCAAGAAAGCTAATCCCAATATGCAAATTGCTGTTGGCGGCTGCCTTGCCCAAAAGGATCAAGCAACAATTCTGAAAAAAGCTCCTTACGTTGATGTTGTTTTCGGTACCCACAACGTTGGTTCCTTGCCTGTATTACTTGAAAGGGCGCGGATTGAGGAAGAATCTCAGATCGAAATCCTAGAAGCGTTAGAGCATTTCCCTTCGACCCTTCCCGCTAGACGTTTATCGGCATTTTCGTCCTGGGTTTCAGTTTCGGTTGGCTGTAACAACACATGCACCTTTTGTATTGTTCCGGCGCTGCGCGGAATCGAGAAGGATCGCAATGAAGCCGACATTTTGTCTGAAGTTCAAGCTTTAGTTGATCAAGGAGTTATCGAGATTACCTTGCTCGGCCAAAATGTAAATGCTTATGGTGTGGATTTTGGTGATCGTCAAGCTTTCGCCAAATTACTTAAAAAGTGTGGCCAAATTGCTGGGCTAGAGCGCGTTCGATTCATGTCACCACATCCACGCGATTTCACAGATGATGTTATTGAAGCAATGGCACAAACCCCCAACGTCATGCCTCATTTACATATGCCGTTGCAATCTGGATCTGATCGAATTCTTCAGCACATGCGCAGGTCATACCGAACCGATAGATATTTAGGAATCTTGGATCGCGTTCGAACTGCGATTCCTCATGCAGCAATTACAACCGACATCATTGTTGGTTTCCCGGGGGAAACTGAAGAAGACTTTCAAGCTACTTTAGATCTATGCACGAGCGCACGATTTACTGCTGCCTACACCTATCAATACTCAAAGCGCCCCGGGACTCCCGCGGCAACGATGCCGGACCAAGTTTCGCCAGAAGTTGTTGGTGAGAGATACACCCGATTGCACAATCATCAACAGGAAATTTCTTTGTCAGTTAACCAAGAGGCGATCGGAACAACACATAAGATTTTGGTGGGTGACTATGAAGGTCGTCGTGATGAGGCACAAGCCCGCTTAACGGGACGAAGTGAAGATTTCAGGTTAGTCCACTTTGACAATAAATTTGTTGCTCGTCCAGGAGATGAAGTCACTGTAAAAATCACTGAGGCATCGGCGCATTATTTAATCGGAGAACCTTTGTCAGTTCGCCAAACTAGGGGAGCAGATGCGCATCAATTGCGAATTGCCAACCCAGCTCCGGCAGCCACCATGCTTGGAATTCCAACGGTTAAACCATGAGATTGATTGTCATTTGTGGCGCAACTGCCACAGGCAAAAGTGATTTGGCGGTCACACTGGCCCAGCACCTAAATGCTGAAGTTATCAATGCCGATTCAATGCAACTGTATAGGGGCATGGATATCGGCACTGCGAAGATAACAATGGAAGAGCGCAAAGGCATTGCCCATCACATGTTGGATTTACTTGACGTGCATCAGGATGCCAATGTGGCCTGGTATCAAGAAAAAGCGCGAGCCGTGATCTCAGAAATTCATAGCAGAGATAAAGATGCAATCATCGTGGGCGGAACTGGGTTGTATATCAAAGCCATTTTGGATGAACTCAACTTTCCAGATACTGATCCCGTTGTTCGCGCTGAACTAGAACTTGAATTTGCAACAAAGGGAATCGCCCCACTTTTTGAGCGTTTAGAAAAACTTGATCCAGCCGCAGCTCTAGTGATCGATAAAGCAAATTCACGACGCGTAATCAGGGCTCTAGAAGTAATTAAAATAACGGGCAAACCCTTCACCGCCAATCTGCCACGTGAAGAAAGTTCCCGCTATCCATTTGCTCAGCAGTTTGGCTTGGTGATGGACCGAGACACTTTGTCAGAAAGAATCTCGACTCGAGTAGATCGAATGTGGGAACAAGGTTTGGTTGAAGAAGCTCAGGGGCTATTACAGGCAGGAATAATGCAAGGGACAACAGCTCAACGAGCTCTCGGGTATGCCCAAGTTATTGCTCAAATCGAAGGCAAGGTAAGTCAAGAAGAGGCACAGGAAGAGACCAAGCGAGCAACCAGACAGTATGCGCGCCGTCAAGAAACCTGGTTCTCTCGTGATGATCGCATCACCTGGATTTCACCGGTACAAAACGCACTCCAGCGCATCCTTGAATCGATAAACTAACAACAATGATTGCAACGTACGGGCACGGTACCGAAAACGATTTTGTCCTCGTTTTCGATCCCAGTGATGAGCATTCAATTACAACCGCCCAGACAGCGGCTATTTGTAATCGAGAAACAGGCATTGGTGCCGATGGTTTGATTCGCATGATTAAGCGCGATGGCAAATGGTTTATGGACTACCGGAATGCCGATGGATCATTAGCTGAAATGTGTGGCAATGGTATTCGCGTGATGGCCAGATACTTAGTTGAGCGCGGACATCAGCCAGAAGGAATTTTTGCAATTAATACGCGAGATGGCATTAAGCACTTAAGAGTTCCGCTGACTGAGGATATTTCAGTCAATATGGGTCAAGTAACAGATGAGTCAGAAAGCATTACCGCTGGCACTAATGGGCATATCTGGAATGGATACAACATCAGCGTGGGTAACCCGCATGCAGTTGTGTTTGTAGATGACATGTCTGAAATTGGGGAACTCAAAGAGCCACCAGTTGTTCGTCCTCGAGATTCATATCCAGAAGGCGTCAATGTTGAGTTTGCAAAGATTACCGAAGACAATTCAATACAAATGCGCGTTTTTGAACGAGGCTCTGGCGAAACACGTTCGTGCGGAACCGGAACCTGCGCCGTGGCTTTAGCTGCAACTATTCACACAAAAGGAAAACTTCCGGCAACATGGATTATCAATCCACCAGGGGGCCGACTTGAAGTATCAATTGATGGACATTCAAACGCGACCCTTACTGGTCCAGCGGTTTTGATTCGCGATGTAGATATTTCAAGGTTTCTCGTTGAGTAAAGATTTTGATTTAGAGTTTGAAAAACTCCTTCAAGAAAGCGCCAGAGTTGCGGCTGAATTTGATGCAAGTGAAGCAGATCAAAACATTGATCAGTCTCAGGAACTTTCTGAGCGCCACGCTTTGCGACGTGTTCAGGGATTCTCTACTGAACTTCAGGATATTTCAGAGGCTGAATACCGACAGTTACAACTAGAACGCGTTGTCTTGGTGGGAGTTTGGACCGAAGGAACCATCAAAGATGCAGAAAATTCTTTAGCCGAATTAAAAGCTTTAGCAGAAACTGCTGGATCTGAAGTTTTAGAGGGACTGATCCAACGTCGAGATAAGCCAGATCCAGCAACTTATATTGGTTCAGGAAAAGTTACCGAGCTCAGGCAAGTGGTAGCTGCAACTGGTGCGGACACAGTTGTGTGCGATGGTGAACTTTCACCCTCACAACTGCGACAACTTGAAGATAAGTTAAAGGTAAAAGTCGTAGACCGTACCGCTTTGATTCTGGATATTTTTGCCCAGCATGCAAAGAGCAAAGAAGGTAAAGCTCAAGTTGAATTAGCTCAAATTGCATATCTACTCCCACGCTTGCGTGGTTGGGGAGATTCTTTATCGCGCCAGGTGGGTGGTCGTGCTGCCGGTGGTGCGGGTATCGGCGGGCGTGGACCTGGTGAAACAAAGATTGAAACAGATAGACGTCGCATTAGAGACAAAATGGCAAAACTTCGTCGGGAGATTGCCGAAATGAAGGTCTCGCGCGATACCAAACGCCAAGAGCGTCGCAGATTTAACATTCCATCGGTGGCGATTGCTGGATACACCAATGCAGGAAAATCTTCCTTACTTAACAAGTTAACCGATGCCGGAGTCTTGGTTGAAAACGCCCTCTTTGCAACGCTGGATCCAACGGTGCGCAAAACACAGACCAGTGATGGTCGCGTTTACACCCTCAGTGACACCGTTGGTTTTGTGAGGCATCTGCCTCACCAATTAATTGATGCTTTTAAATCGACTCTGGAAGAAGTTTCAGAGTCAGATTTGATTGTGCATGTGGTTGATGGGTCTCATGCTGATCCCTTTGAACAAATTAAGGCGGTTCGTCTGGTTATTGATGAGATCGGCGGAAAAGATATCCCAGAGATCATCGCAATCAATAAAGTTGATATTGCAGATCCAAATGTGATCATGGAGATATTGCGTAAAGAACCCAATAGTTATGCATTTTCGGTGCGCACAGGTTTTGGCATTGAAGGTTTGCTACATGCAATTGAGAATTCATTGCCCCGGCCATCGGTTGAAATTAATGTTGTGATTCCATATGACCGAGGAGATTTGGTACACGCCATTCACGAGCGGGGTGAGATTTTCTCGGAGCAGTACGTCGAAACAGGAACCTCGATCCACGCACGTGTGGATGGGGGATTAGCGCAAAGAATCGAGAAATCCCGCTTAAGTGGGGAATAACACCGACACGCCGTGCGTTATACAGGGCAGAACACAGTCAAATGCGCCATGATGCGCCCGCAAGCACAATTTGAAGCGGTAACGACGAAGCATTGAAAAGGCGGTGAGAGCAATGGCAACAGATTACGACACACCCAGAAAAACTGATGAGGAACTTCATGAGGAGTCTCTAGAAGAACTCAAGGCCAAGCGTGTTGATGCTCAATCCGGACAAATCGATGTTGATGAAGCCGAAGCAGCAGAAAACCTAGAACTTCCTGGTGCAGATTTATCAGGTGAAGAACTTGCTGTGCGCGTTGTACCAAAGCAAGTTGATGAGTTCACATGCTCACGTTGCTTCTTGGTTCATCACATAACTCAGTTAGCAAAAGGCGAAGGCGCTAAAGCAGTTTGTAAAGAGTGCAACTAACTCTTTAGAGCTTGCAGTAATTCGTTTCCTTTTTTAGTTGTAATCAGCCAGTACGGCGTTTTGTCTCGCGCATCTACAACTTGAACCTTGATAGCTTTACTACTCCAAAATCTAATAGCAAGAAAAGCAAGTGGATCGGCATCTCGTGTGCGAATTAGTTTCACCTGAGCAGGGGTAAGAACTTCTACCTCTCCAATGTACATGTGTTCAATAACAGCTTTGCCCACGCGCAAATGAGTTTGGTCAACTTCAATTTTTAGCGCAGTCTTAAAATATAGATACACCAGCCAAATTGTCAGCAGGCCAAATGTAATAAGTGCTGGCGTATTTCCTAGGGCGGCCCAAATAGATAAAACCACAGATAAAAAGAGAAAATACACGAAGGCAATTAGCCAGAGTGGCGCACGTATCACTTCTTTAAATCTCACGAGGATTACCGTATCTGATATTCAAGGAGTAAAGTTCAGGCATGGCACGTATTCCGAGCACTACCGCTCCAGAAGGGGCAGTAATCCCAGAGAGACATCCGAAAGCTCCAGCAATCGGTAGCAAAATTCCGTCTCACTTTGGTCATTGTTTTGGATGTGGAGAGCTGCATCCAACTGGGCTTCACCTGGTTGCATATGCCGGTCAAGGTTTAGATATCACTGCAGAATTTACTGTGAATGAAAATCACCAAGGTGCTCCCGGTCTTGCCCATGGCGGATTATTGTCATTGGCATTTGATGAAGCCCTTGGAAAACTCATGTGGCTTTTGCGAGCACCGGCAGTAACTGGTCGTTTGGAAACTGATTTCCTAAAGCCTGTACCTATGGGATCAACCCTGCACATCAGTGCTCGAATTACAGGACAAGAGGGACGAAAGGTTTACACCGAAGCTATAGGTCGATTGAACTCAGTAGATGGCGAAATTGCCGTAAAGGCAGCAGCGTTATTCATCGTCGTTCCTATGGATCACTTTATGAACAATGCACCAAAAGAGTATTTAGAGGAGTTAGCAAAGACTCCAGAATTAATGGCATTTGTCGATCCGAATTTTGGAGTTAATCCTTAGATCATGAGCAATGTTCAAGTTTTGATTACGCGACTGGATGAATCAATCCCGCTTCCACTGTATGCAAAGGGTGGAGATGCTGGGGCTGACATAGTCACCCGAATTGATATCACCCTGCAACCAGGGGAGCGGGCACTTGTTCCAACCGGAATTTCAATTGCCTTGCCAGATGGATACGCTGCATTTGTGCATCCGCGTTCAGGTTTAGCGATCAAGCATGGTGTGACGATGGTCAATGCACCAGGCACAGTTGATGCCGGCTTTAGAGGCGAACTGCAATGCATCATGATTAATCATGATCAAAAGGAAGCCATAACTTTCAAAAAAGGTGATCGCATCGCACAGTTGGTAATTCAAAAGGTAGAACGTGCTGACTTTGTCGAAGTTCATGAACTCCCAGGCTCGGGTCGCGGTACCGGTGGTTTTGGATCAACGGGTCGCGCATGAGCCAACACAACGAGGATCGCGACAAAGTTGTTAATGCTTTAGGCGGAAAGAAAGGTCTGATCGATTCCGGCGTGCCGGCGGTTGTTTTCTTACTTGTTTTTAACTTCACTAAAGAGGTTTCGACGGCAACGTGGTCGGCACTTTCCTTATCCTTGGTGTTGGCGATCTTGAGATTGATCAAGAAAGACACGATCCAGCATTCTGTTTCAGGAGTAATTGGTGTCTTAATTTGTGCATACTTTGCAAATCGCAGCGGAAACGCTGAAGACTTTTATATTCCAAAGCTACTCACAAATCTTGGCTACGGAACCGTGTACTTGATTGCAAACCTTGTTGGGTGGCCGATTTTAGGTGTGGTCTTAGGTCCGTTGCTAGGTGAAAACTTTACTTGGCGCAATAATCCTGCTCGAAAGAAGATGTACATCAAGGCAAGTTGGCTGTGGGTTGCGATGTTCTTTGTGCGAATTGCTGTTCAGTATCCGATTTACAGAAGCGGAAACGTCAACCTCTTGGGTACGGTAAATCTTGCGATGGGTTATCCATTGTTTTTCATTACGGCATATGCAACCTGGTTGGTAATTAAGGCCGGACCGCCTGCACAAAAAGTTGCTGATTAAGAGATAAAGCAGGCTTTAATCTGAGCTTCAGCATCTGCTGATGCAACAAATAGCAGTTCATCACCTGCAGCAAAAACATCATGAGCTGTAGCGGTGATTACTCGACCGTCACGAACGATTGCAGCCAGAGCGGCGTTTTCCGGAAGTTGAATTTCCTCAACGGTTTTACCGATACAGGCCGAGCCATCAGGCAAAGTAAGTTCGACCAGGTTTGCCTGACCTTTTCTAAATGAGAATAAGCGGACTACATCGCCCACACTTACAGCTTCTTCAACAAGGGCGGCAATAATTCGGGGAGTAGAAACGGCAACATCTACGCCCCATGAGGAATCAAAAAGCCATTCATTCTTCGGGTGATTGATACGCGCAACCACACGTGGGACGCCATATTCAGTTTTTCCAAGTAGTGATGTAACAAGATTTGCCTTGTCATCTCCTGTTGCAGCAACCAGAACCTGACAGTTGTTCAGATGAGCGTTATCCAGGGATGTGATCTCACAGGCATCTGCCATTAGCCATTCGGCATCAGGAACGCTCTCTAGTTTCAGAGCCTTAGGATCCTTGTCAATCAAGAGGACTTGATGACCATTATCCAAGAGCTCGCGAGCAATAGCTCGACCAACATTTCCTGCTCCGGCAATTGCGATTCTCATTGACGTTCACCTTCTGGGCTACTTGCAAGAATTTCTTCGGTACGAGCAACATCAGCATCTGAAACCATCACATGAATCAGATCGCCTTGCTGCAAAACTGTGTGCTCATCTGGAATCAAGCCTTCACCTAAACGAGTTATAAATGCCACGCGCGCTGGCGTCAATTGATCGATCAAAAGGATAGGACAGCCATACCAATCATCCTGTGGGTGAACTTCGCACAGTTGCACCATTCCTGTGGCATCTCGCCATTCAGAACGAGAACCTTCTGGAACTAGTCGACGCAAAATTTGATCAGTTGCCCATAACACGGTCGCTACTGTTGGGATACCAAGACGCTGATAAATTTCAGCTCGACCTGGATCGTAGATTCGCGCAACAACATTGTGAACTCCATATGTTTCGCGAGCAACACGGGCTGCCAGAATATTTGAATTATCACCATTACTAACAGCTGCAAAGGCATCGGCTTCCTGAATGCCTGCTTCTAGAAGTGTGTCTCTATCAAATCCAACGCCGGTAACAGTACGTCCCTTGAAGTTGGGACCTAAGCGGCGGAAAGCTTCGCGGGCTTGGTCAATTACTGAAACGGTATGTCCGGCGGCTTCGAGTTCGATGGCCAGTGAAGAACCAACTCGACCGCAACCCATGATTACAACGTGCACAGGAACTAACTTACACCCATAAACTTCCTTCTATGGCATCAAATAAGAGTTCAGCGCTAAAAATTGGTGATTTGCTCGATGTCACTATTGAAAAGGTCGCGCACGGGGGACATTTCATTGCCCGCCACAACGGGGCTGTAATTTTCGTGCGGCACGCTATTCCTGGTGAACAGTGCACTATTGAAATTACAAGCACGGGTTCCTCCTTTAACCGCGCAGATGTTGTTTCAGTACAGCAACCATCCGAGTTCAGAGTTGAGCCACCTTGTCGCCATGCGCATCGTTTAGGGTGCGGCGGTTGCGATTTTCAACATATATCACCCGGATATCAGCGCGTGCTTAAGTCCGATGTCATCACCGAACAGTTTTCCAGAATAGCCAAAAAGGAAATCAGCGTTGAAGTAGAGCAGGTCGGAGATCCGATTGGTTGGCGAACTCGAGCGATTGCAACAACAAATCGAAATGGAAAATTAGGCTTCTACAAGTCCAGATCTCATTCAATTGCTCCAGTTGATGACTGCCTCATTTGTGTCAAAGGAATGAACTTTTCTGAAGTTGCCACTCGTTCGCTCAAAGGTGATGTGCGAGTAGAGATAAGTTCTTCAAATACTGGGGAACGAACAATTGCGTTAGCTCCAACTCGTGGTGAAGAAAAGGCGCGAATCACGGAAGGCCAAGCAGTTTTGCATGAAGTTGTTCATGGAAAAACGCTGCAAGTAAGTCAAGATTCTTTTTGGCAAAGCCACGTCAAAGCACCCGAAGTATTGACTCAAGCCGTTCTTGATTTTGCACAGCTAAAGTCTGGTGAGCATGTTCTTGATTTGTATGGTGGTGTCGGACTATTTACTGCAGCAATTATTGATGTAATTGGTCCAGATGGACATGTAGACCTCATTGAAGGAAGCAAAGTTGCAACAGAAGATGCACGACGAAATTTTGCACATGCAACAAATGTAACTATTGCAACCGGGGATGTTGCCAAACTTTTGCCACGAGTGACATCGGCAGATGTAGTAGTTCTAGATCCACCGCGTGAAGGTGCAGGTCGAGATGTGATTATGCAGATCACCGCCCTTGAACCTCGAGCGATTGTGTATGTGGCATGTGACCCAGCTGCCCTTGCCAGGGATACCGCCTATCTTGAAGATCACAGTTATTCATTGGCAAAACTGCGTGCTTTTGATCTCTTTCCTATGACACATCACATCGAATGTGTTGCCCTGTATGAGCGTGCTGAGGTATCTTGAGCGCTGGTCAAGCGCATCGACGAAAGGCAGATAA
>CAYMNN010000021.1:0-12237 GCA_964391815.1 uncultured Candidatus Planktophila sp. | reverse complement strand
GAGCCATCACCATGGCAGCAGATAGCAGTTTCGACGTAACCTCCAAGATCGACCGAATGGAGCTGGATAACGCCATTAATCAGGCGGTTCGAGAGATTGAGACCCGCTTTGATTTCAAAAATACAGGGTCAAAGATTGAACTTGAAGGCGACAAGGTTTTGATCGAAGCAGACACTGAAGAACGCGCAAAGGCGGCTTTAGATGTTGTGAAGGACAAGATGATCAAACGTGGAGTTTCACTGAAGCATTTAGATGCGGGTGAACCACAACTATCAGGAAAAATTTACAAGATTGCTGCACCTTTAAAGGAAGGCATCTCAACTGAGAATGCAAAGAAGATTGCCAAGAAGATTCGTGACGAAGGTCCAAAGTCAGTTAAGACTCAAATTCAGGGTGATGAACTTCGTGTTACTTCAAAGAGCCGCGATGATCTGCAGGAAACGATGGCCATGATTAAAGATGGTGGCTGGGATTTCGCGGTTCAATTTACGAACTTTAGATAATTGAGTAAAAATAAGCTCGGACTTTTATTTGGAGTAAGTGCCTACTCTTTATGGGGCGCATTTCCTTTGTACTGGCCGCTGCTTGAACCTGCCAATCCCCTAGAGATTGTTTCTCACCGAGCGGTATGGACTTTGGTTTTTTGCTTCATTGTGCTGGCTGCTACCAAAGCACTGAAGTCAACGCTTGTGACGCTAAAGCGTCCAACTGTTGCGGTGAAACTCTTTCTTTCATCTCTTCTAATTTCTATTAACTGGCTTGTGTATATCTGGGCAACAAATAATGAGCACGTAGTGGAAGCTTCTTTGGGTTACTACATCAACCCACTGATCATTATTGGTTTTGGCGTTATCTTTCTTAAAGAAAAAATGCGACCACTGCAGTGGGCGGCGGTATCGATTGCAACTCTTGGAGTCTTGGTCTTAACTTTTGATTACGGTCGCTTGCCGTGGATCGCGCTAGCCCTTGCCGTTTCATGGGGCAGTTACGGCCTGATTAAGAAACAGCTAGGCCTGGGAGCACTTGAAGGTCTAGCCATTGAAACCTTTATTTCTAGCTTTTTCTATCTGGCGTACCTGATTTACATTGGCAATCAAGGCACCGGTCAGTTTGGACAAAGTTGGGGCTTAACTGCACTGCTAATAAGTGCTGGAGCGGTAACTGCTATCCCGCTTCTGTTATTCAACGGTTCAACTAACCGACTTCCATTTACAACAATCGGTTTATTGCAGTACATAACCCCAACACTTCAATTTTCTATAGGTGTGTGGGTGCTCAATGAAGATATGCCAACTGCTCGCTGGATCGGTTTCTTGATTATTTGGGCAGCGCTAGTGGCTTTGGCGATTGATTTGATTAAATCAAGCAGAACGGTCGATAACAGCGTCGCATAGCGACATCAAGGCACCTGTTGCATCATTGATTGGCAATGGACCCAAAGCGCCACGAGCTTCTTTTGCAACTTGAACTAATTGCTGACGAGATTCATCTAAAGCTTTGTGATTTCGTAGCGCGACCAAAACCTCTTGAACGGTTGTTTCATCTTCAATTGGTCCGCTGAGCAACTGCTTAAGTTCGGCATCTGCCGGATCTGTTGATCTCATGACATTAAGCGTTACCAAAGTTGGAACGCCTTCACGCAAATCTGTTCCTGGGGTTTTACCCGATTGATTTGATTCACTTGCAATATCGATAACGTCATCTGCTAGTTGGAAAGCAACTCCGATTTTTTCACCAAAGACAGTCACAGTGTCAGTAATAGCTGCAGGTGCTCCAGAAATCATTCCACCGTAACGCGCAGATGCGGCAATAAGTGAACCAGTCTTATCTGCAACAACCTTTAGGTAATGTTCCAGCGGATCTTGACCAGGGTTAGGACCTTGGGTTTCCATAATCTGTCCAATAACTAAGCGCTCAAAAGTTCGTGCTTGTAGGCGAACCGCTGCAGGACCAAGATCTGCCAAAAGATCTGAAGACTTTGCAAAAAGAAAATCTCCAGTCAAAATCGCAATTGTGTTTCCCCATCGCATATTGGCACTTTCAACTCCGCGACGAAGTGGTGCTTCATCCATCACATCATCGTGATACAAAGTTGCAAGGTGTGTAATTTCGCAAGCAACTGCGGCGGCAATAACGCCCTCGGCATTGGGATCACCATATTGAGCGGTTAAAAGGGTTAATAACGGTCGTAAACGCTTGCCACCCGCTGCGACAAGGTGGTGGGCAGTCTCATCGACAAAGGGGTATTCGCTGCGAGTGTGGCTGCGCAGAAGTGATTCCACTTGTGACATTTGGCTAATTAATTGCGTTTCCAATGCTGGCGCAACATTGGGAATGCCAAATGTGGACATTAGCGAATGAAGATAGCTAGGTCGGTAATGAAATCAAGTAGTGGTGCTGGATAAATACCCAATACCAATGTGATTGCCGCTGCGATAACAATGGTTGCGCGAGTAAGAATTGATGGAACTTCAACTGCTGTTCCGTCTTCTACTGCATCTGTAAAGAACATCAAAACGATTACACGAATGTAGAAGAAGGCTGCAATCGCACTTGAAAGCACACCAGTAATAACCACCGCTGTTGCACCATTTTCATATGCTGCGGAGAAAATGGAAAACTTACCGATGAAACCGCTTGTGAGCGGGATTCCTGCGAAAGCAAGTAAGAACAGCGCAAATGAAGCGGCTGCAAATGGAGAACGCTTTCCAAGACCCTTCCAGCGATTTAGATCTGTAACTTCACCTGATGAATCGCGAACCAAAGTAACAACTGCAAACCCACCAACTGTTGCTACACCATATGCAAACAGGTAGAAGATTGATGCATCTAGTCCTGCCTTGTTAAGCGCGATGATTCCAGATAGCAAGAAACCTGCATGAGCAATTGATGAATAAGCCAACATACGCTTTACATCGCGCTGTGAAATTGCGACAAGTGAACCCAAGAGCATGCTTGTGATTGCAATCGCAGAGATAACTGGATTCCAGGACCATTCTGCATTTGCAAATACTGTGTAATAGATACGAAGCATCGCACCAAATGCTGCAACCTTGGTTGCTGCGGCCATGAAAGCTGTAATCGGAGTAGGTGCGCCTTGGTAAACATCTGGTGACCAAGAATGGAATGGAACTGCACCAACTTTAAAGAGCAAGCCAATAGTTAGAAACGCCATACCAATCAGCAACAGAACATCATTTCCGCTGCCACCAACTACTGATTCGCGGATTCCTGCGAAGGTCAGCGAGCCTGAATAACCATACAAATACGCAGCTCCGAAGAGGAAGAACGCTGAGGCAAATGAACCCAAAAGGAAGTACTTAAGCGCTGATTCTTGTGAAGCCAATCGACGTCTGCGTGAAAGTCCTGCCATTAAGTAGAGCGGCAACGACAACACTTCTAGAGCAACAAAAAGCATGATCAAATCACTGGCAATCGGGAAGATCATCATTCCGGCAATCGCAAAGAGAGTAAGTGGATATACCTCGGTTACCTGATTACCCGCTTGTGCTGCTTCGCGCTCTTCATCAGAGCCCGGTAGCGCTGCTGCAAGTGGCGTGAAATGTTCGGCATCTGCGATTAAGAAGATTGAAATAATTGCAATGATCAGAATTGAGCCTTGAATTAAAACTGCTGGGCCGTCTATAACTAAGGAACCCATCGCCGGAGTGAGTGATTCTTCACCGCGAATTCGCCACAACTGCATCAAAGCCAATAACAAAGTACCAAGTGAAAGCGTCAGTTGAATTGCTGGACGGCGGCCTCTGGATGCAAATGCTTCAACAAGTACACCAATCAACGCTCCACCTAGCACGATCAAGATCGGCGAGAGCAGTGAGTAAGAAAGAACTGGTGATGTAAACGTTGTCATTACTTGCCCCCATTAGTTGGTGCAGGATCAGTGAAACCCATTTGTGAAACCACATTCTTGGCTGCAGGGTTGATTACATTCAATAGCGGTGATGGGTAGAAGCCCAAGACAACAATGATTGCAATCACTGGTGCGATTACTACCTTTTCACGAAGATTAAGATCCTTAAGATTTTCATTTCCTGCAGTTGTAGGGCCATGTAGCGCCTTTTGAACTGGAATCAAGATGTACAAAGCAGCCAAAACGATTCCGAAGGTTGCAATGATTGCGTGAATTGGGTAACGCGTAAAGGTTCCAACCAAAACAAGGAATTCACTAACGAAGCTAGAAAGTCCTGGCAACGCCAACGATGACAAACCTGCAATAAAGAAGCTCCACGCCATTACTGGAGTGATTCTTTGCAATCCACCAAAGTCTGCAATTGTTGAAGATCCGCGACGGGCAATCATCCAGCCAGCCACCAGGAAGAGTGCTGCGGTAGAGAAACCATGGTTAAACATGTACAAAATCGCTCCACTTTGCGCCTGGCTTGTCATCGCGAAGATACCCATCGTGATGAAGCCGAAGTGCGAAATCGATGTGTAAGCGATCAAGCGCTTAATGTCCTTTGCACCAATTGCTAGGAAGGCACCATAAATGATCGAAATAACGGCAAGGACCATGATCACAGGTGTAAATGTTTTGCTTGCTTCAGGGAACAAAGTAAGGCAGTAACGGATCATTCCGAAAGTACCAACTTTATCGAGCACACCTAGCAAGAGAACTGATGTTCCCGGAGTTGCTGACTTTGCTGCATCTGGCAACCAGGTATGGAATGGCCAAAGTGGCGCTTTGATTGCAAAGGCGATGAAGAAGCCAAGGAACAACAGATTCTGAGTTAAAGAACTCATTTCAAGTTGTGACAACTTATCTAGATCAAATGTATGTCCACCTTGAGCGCCAGACATCACGTAGAGCGCGATGATTGATGCAAGCATCAACAAGCCGCCGAATAGTGAATAAAGCAAGAACTTAACCGCTGCTGCAGAACGTTCTCCGGTGCCGTATCCACCAATCAGGAAGTAAACCGGAATCAACATCGCTTCGAAAATTACGTAGAACAAGAAGAGATCAGTTGCAGCGAATACACCAATCATCATTGTCTCAAGGACAAGAATTAGAATGTAGAAAGTCTTTACGCTCCAACGTCCGCCGTGTGCTTCATCCCATCCAGCAAGTACAACGATTGGCGCAAGAATTGTTGACATCAAAATCAACACAAGTGCGATTGCATCTACGCCTAAAGCAAAGTTAATGCCAAAAGTTGGAATCCACTCGTACTTCTCTACAAACTGTAAACCAACGTTATCGCGCTCAAATCCGACAGCCATCGCGATTGTTACTGCCATAACAACAAGAGTTGTTCCTAACGCAGCTTGCTTTGCAGCTTTCTCATTGCTCTTTGGAAGAGCGGCAATAATGGCTGCTCCCGCCAAAGGCAAAAGCATCAACAGTGATAACCACTTCATGACTAAACCACCACCCAAATAGCTGCGACCAGTGCAATTGCACCGACCAAAATCATTGCGGCATAGCTACGAACATAGCCATTTTGCAGCCCACGTAGCGCCGAACCTGAGCTCATTGCCATCTGGCCAACACCGCGAACTGCGCCATCAACAACGGTTTCATCGGTTGCGACCAATGTTGTTGTTAGTGCTTGTCCTGGGCGCATGAATACCGCTTCATTGAATCGGTCCTGCATTAAGTCTTGACGAGCAATCTTGGTTAAGACTGAAACATCTTCTGGCGCGGTTGAAGGAACTTCGTTGCGCACATACTTGAAGTATGCGATCGCTACTCCGATTGAGACCATGGTTAAGGCAAGTGCTGAAACCACAATTGGTTCTAGCAAGTGCTTCTGGTATTCATCACTGTGATTAAACAGTGGGTGCAACCAGTTTTCTAGAGCATCGCCATGATGCAATAGGTAACCCGAGGAAACTGAACCAATTGCAAGAATCGCCATTGGAAGCCACATCAACCATGGAGATTCATGTGGGTGCGCATCTTCATCCCAGCGCTTAGTTCCGGTAAAGGTAAGAATCATTACGCGAGTCATATAGAAGGCAGTAATTGCTGCACCGATCAGAGTTGTTATACCAAGAATGATTCCCTTGGCTCCACCTGCATCAAATGCGGTTTCGATAATCATGTCCTTTGAATAGAAACCTGCAAATGGTGGAACACCAAGAATTGCAAGATATCCAAGACCAAAGGTCACAAATGTGATCGGCATGAATTTACGAAGTGCACCGTATTTGCGCATATTTACTTCGTCATTCATTCCGTGCATTACCGAACCTGCACCCAAGAACATTCCAGCCTTGAAGAAGCCGTGTGTTAGCAAGTGCATGATTGCAAATGCATAACCAACTGGACCTAATCCAGCAGCTAATGTCATATAACCGATCTGTGACATTGTTGATGCTGCTAATGCCTTTTTAATGTCATCTTTTGCAGTACCGATTACCGCACCGAACATCAAAGTAATTGCGCCAACAATCACAACCAATAGCTGAGCAGTTGGTGCGGCATCAAATACAAAGTTTGAGCGAGTAATCAAGTAAACGCCGGCTGTAACCATGGTTGCAGCGTGAATAAGGGCTGAAACTGGGGTTGGTCCCGCCATCGCATCGCCCAACCAAGCTTGCAATGGGAACTGAGCAGACTTTCCTGCTGCTGCAACTAGCAGCATGATTCCCATGCCGGTTAGCGCTGCTTCTGAAGTATTACTTACTTGTTCCTGAACTCCAGCAAATGAAACTGTGCCCATAGTTGCAAAAGCGATCATGATTGCAAAAGACAATCCCATATCGCCAACGCGGTTCATTACAAATGCTTTCTTAGATGCAGTTGCATACGCGGGCTTCTGATTCCAGAAACCAATAAGTAGGTAAGAGGCAAGACCAACGCCTTCCCAGCCCACATAAAGGCTGAGATAGCTATCGCCCAAAACCAAAACCAACATCGCTGCGATGAAGAGGTTTAGGTAGGCAAAGAAACGACGTCGATCCTTGTCATGAGACATGTAAGAGATTGAATAAATATGGATCAGGGTTCCAACGCCGGTGATAAGCAGAACGAAACAGATTGAAAGCTGATCTAGCAATAAGCCTGCATCAACTTTAAAGTCTCCTACGTTGATCCATTCAAAGAGCTTTTGTGAAATAGGACGTTGCTCAGTTGGACGATCAAGCATCAACATCAATTGATACAGACCAACACCGAATGAACCCGCAGACATTGCAGTTCCAAACAGGTGTCCCCACTTATCTGTGCGGCGTCCGCCCAGAAGAAGAAATGCTGCACCTACCAGTGGCAGTGCAATCAAATAAACCAATGAAGTTGAAGTAGTCATTGTTATCGCTTCAACAAACTAGCATCATCGACAGATGCTGATTGGCGGGATCGATAAATGGCAACAATGATTGCAAGGCCAACTACTACTTCGCAGGCAGCAACAACCATCGTGAAGAAAGCCATAACTTGGCCATCTAGGTTTCCGTTGATACGTGAGAAAGTAACTAATGAAAGATTTGCTGCGTTAAGCATCAGCTCGATACACATAAAGACAACGATTGCATTGCGGCGTACGACAACGCCGACAGCTCCGATAGTAAAGAGAAGCGCTGAGATATAGAGGTAATTGGATGCGTCCATTTACTTCTCCTCCTCAATCTGAGTATTGACTTCGGAGAGATCAAATTTCTTGTAATCCAACATGTCACCGCGTGCTTCAAGGCTGGCGTTAACTGAAGTTGGCGCAGGAGTTCCATCTGGAAGAAGTGCTGGAACATCTACCGCGTTGTGACGTGCATAAACACCTGGACCTGGAAGTCCCGCCGCGCTTGCAAGTGACTTTCCACGGAAGCGATTAATTGAAAGCTGACGCTGAGTTGGTCGAGCCTTAGTGCGTTGAGTGTGCGCCAAAATCATTGCGCCCATAGCTGCGGTAATCAACAAAGCGGAAACAACTTCAAATGGGAAAACATAAGTTGAGAAAAGCGACATCGCAATTCCTTCAACATTGCCATCAGCATTGGCTGCAGCTAAACCAACTGCATCGCGACCTAAAGTTGCTCGACCCAAAAGCGCAACCATCAAGCCACCAAAGCCAACTGCTGCTGTGATCGCAATTGGTCGAAGGCCAGCAATCGTTTCAGTTAAAGAATCCGATGAATCAACTCCAACTAACATCAAAATAAAGAGGAAGAGCATCATTACTGCGCCGGTGTAAACAACTACTTGGACAATGCCTAAGAACACTGCATCTTGTGCAATGTAAAAAATGGCTAAAACAACCATGACAAATGCCATCAAGATTGCAGAGTGAACGGCTTTCTTAACAAGCAGCATTCCTAAAGCGGCTACAACTGCCATTGGTCCAAGAATCCAAAACATAACCGCTTCAGGTTTTGCTGTTTGGCCAACTTCTAAAGCTAACTGCATCATGGCTGAATATCCTCCGGGTTTTTAGCCTGAGATGGATGTGCGCCCTTCACATCACCGTTGTAATAATTCGTATCGTTCATATCTGGATACATTGGATGCGGCGGCATAAGCATTCCTTGGCGCAATGGAGCCAAAAGATCCTGCTTTTCAAAGATCAACTTTGCACGAGTGTCATCTGCAAGCTCGTACTCATTTGTCATTGTTAGCGCACGAGTTGGGCACGCTTCAATACACAATCCGCAGAAAACACAACGCAGGTAATTGATTTGATACACCTTGCCGTAGCGCTCACCCGGAGACATACGATTCTCTTCAGTGTTGCTTTCACCTTCGACATAAATCGCATCTGCTGGACATGCCCACGCACATAGTTCGCAACCGATGCACTTTTCTAAACCATCTGGGTGGCGATTAAGTTGGTGACGGCCATGGAAGCGCTCTTCCGTTGGGGCCTTAACTTCTGGATATTCAACCGTTAACGGCTTCTTGAACATCGTTGAAAAAGTAACCCAAAAACCTTTCATGGCTCCAAGGAAGCCCACTGATGGAGTTTGTTCTACTTCATAAAATTCCACATCATTAATGCCAAGATCTTTTGGCTTTAATGGTTCGAGGTTTTCAGCCACGGTCGCCCCCTATGTTTTTTGAGACATTGATAGTTGAAACCTCCATAGGTAATGAAGGAACTGCAAAGGTTGGTTCAGTTTTGTTGTCACCGTCTGGGATTGCAGCTTCTTTTCTCTTCTTTGAATTCTCAAAGCCGATATTGACCGCCATGATGAGAACAACAACGGTGCTTGCAAAAGCAATTACGACTGAACGTGGTGCACCCTGTAGCGATAGAACGCGCAAAGTAGCAACAACCAAGATCCACAGAATTGAAATAGGAATCAAAACTTTCCAACCGAACTGCATGAACTGGTCGTAACGAAGACGTGGCAAGGTTCCACGTAGCCACACGAATACAAAGAAGAAAGTAATTACCTTGGCAAAGAACCACACCGCGGTAAACCATCCACCAAGCCAAGCTTCAGTAAAGCCAAGCCCTGGAGGTGCTTTATAGCCACCTAGGAACAAGGTGGTTGCTAATGCAGAAACTGCAACGATGTTTACATATTCGGCCAAGAAGAAGAGTGCGAACTTTAGTGATGAGTATTCGGTGTGGAAACCACCAACAAGTTCACCTTCAGCTTCAGCAAGGTCAAATGGGGCGCGGTTAGTTTCGCCAACCATTGAGATCGCATAGATAGCAAAGGATGGGAAAAGAACTACGGCGTACCACCATGAAGATTGCGCAGCAACAATTTCAGAAGTTGACATTGAACCTGCATAAATAAACACCGCAACAAGTGAAAGTCCCATCGCGATTTCATATGAAATAACTTGAGCACTTGAACGAAGTCCACCAAGAAGTGGGTATGTGGAACCTGAAGACCAACCCGCCAAAACAATTCCGTAAACACCGACAGATGCAACTGCCAGAATATAAAGAACGCCCACTGATAAATCAGTTAACTGCATAGCTGTTTGACGTCCAAACAAGTTAACTTCACCAGTAATTGGAATCACTGCAAAGGCCATAAAGGCTGCAGTTACGCTGATGATTGGCGCGATAACGAAAACAATCTTGTCTGCCGCTGTTGGAATGATGTCTTCCTTCAGTGCAAGCTTCACACCATCAGCCAATGATTGAATCAAACCAAATGGACCTACACGGTTTGGTCCTGGACGTTGCTGCATACGACCAACGATGCGACGTTCACCCCAAACACACAACAGGGTGGCCACTACGCAGACCGCGAAAACAATAAGAGCTTTGACTGCAATCAGCCAGCCTGGATCTCCTGCGATTAGCTCTGCATTTGTCATGCCTTCACCACCGTAACTACTGCGCCATGTGCGACGCCTAGGTTTGCCAATAATTGAGAGCCGCGTGAGTTACGAGGCGCCCAGACCGCATCATCATGAATATTTTCAACAAGAGCTGAAAGCGTTACAGAGCCTTGAGCAGTTGAAATCTTAAGCAGGTCTCCATCAACTACTCCCATTGCTTGCGCACGCTTTGGAGAAATAACTGCAACTGTTCTGCGAGCAGTACCAGCTAGATGTTCTTCTCCCTCTTGCAAAGTTCCTAGATCTAACAAACGACGCCAAGAGGTAATTAATGCTTGATCTGCATTAAGAGTTGGCTGTGGTTGAACAGAAACTGAATTAAGTGTTGCGCGAGCCCCATCCCATTTACCAAGAGATGCAATTTCTTTAGCTGCTGCAGTTACTGTTCCAAGATTTAAGGAAACGCCCATTTCGTCAGCAATCATGGAAAGAATTCTTAAATCACTGCGATTAAGCGAATCTGCAACTGCGGCATCAAATGAGCGTGCACGTCCTTCCCAGTTAAGGAATGAACCAGACTTTTCGGTTACCGCTGCTACTGGAAGTACAACATTGGCACGCGCAGTAACCGCGCTCGGCGCAATTTCAAGTGAGACAACAAAAGCTTTATCTAGAGCAGAAAGTGCTGCCTGACTGTTGTCACTATCTAATGGATCAACTCCACCAACAAGTAGTGCACCGATCTGACCCGCGTTAACGGCTTCGATGATCTGTGGCGTTGAAAGACCGACTTCAGTTGGAATTGATTCTGTATTCCAGGCCGCTGCAATATCAACACGAGCTGCAGCATCTGTTACTGGACGTCCGCCTGGCAAAAGATTTCCAATTGCACCAGCTTCGATCGCACCACGTTCGCCTGCGCGACGTGGAATCCATGCAAGTTTTGCACCAGTTGAATCAGCAAGTGCTGCAACCGCGCTCAGCGCACCAGCGCTTTCAGCTGCGCGTTCTCCGACAAGAATGACTGACTTATCAGTTAACTTCTGAGCAGCAATCGCTGCGGCTTCTTGTCCCGGAGCAACCTTTACAAAATCTGCCTTTAACTTGTCTACTGCAATTGATTCCTTGGTGCCGATTGAAACAACCTTTAAAGCACGCTTGCGGAACTGCTTATTGATGCGCAAGAAAACAATTGGTGACTCTTCTTCTGGCTCAAAACCAACGAGAAGAATTTGATCTGCCTTATCAATGTCACGGTAAGTTGTTGATGAACCAACAACACGTGCGGCAATGAATTCACGTTCTTCATCTGAAGAAAGACGGGCACGGAAATCAATATCGTTTGTTCCTAATGCGACGCGAGCAAACTTGCTATATCCATAGGCATCTTCATGTGTTGCACGTCCACCAACAAGAACTGCAGCCTTGGCCGACTTAAGTCCTTCAGCAGCAACAGCTAGTGCTTCTGGCCATGATGCTTCAACAAGTTCTCCGGCAGCGTTACGAATCATTGGAACTTTAAGGCGATCTACCGCTGTTACATACTTAAATGCCCAGCGACCTTTATCGCAGTTCCATTCTTCGTTTACTGATGCATCTTCTCCTGCTAGACGTCGCAATGTTTTTCCACGACGAACATCTGTGCGCATATCGCAACCAGATGCACAGTGCTCACACGCTGAAGGTGTTGACACTAAATCAAATGGACGTGCGCGGAAACGGTATGCAGCGCCAGTAAGTGCTCCTACTGGACAGATCTGAACAGTGTTTCCAGAAAAATAAGATTCGAAAGGTTGGTTTTCGTAGATACCAACTTGTTGCAATGCTCCGCGCTCATTCAAGGTAATGAATGGATCACTTGCAATCTGTTCAGAAAAACGTGTGCATCGAGCACACAGAACGCAACGTTCACGATCAAGAAGTACCTGTGAAGAAATATTGATTGGCTTTTCAAATGTTCGCTTAACGCCTTCGAAGCGAGAAGAGCCTTGACCATTGCTCATTGCCTGATTTTGAAGTGGGCACTCGCCACCCTTGTC
>CAYMNN010000020.1:0-14099 GCA_964391815.1 uncultured Candidatus Planktophila sp. | reverse complement strand
TTGGATCAGACCCTCGTTGCGAAGGTCACGCTTCAGGAATTTAAAGAGAAGCGAAGGCTTCATCAAGAACGCTTAACGCATCCTTGAGAAGCTCATCAGTAATAACAATTGGTGGCAAGAAGCGAACAACGTTTGAGTATGTTCCAGCTGTCAGGATGAGAACACCCTTGCTCTGGCAATACTTAATTACTGCGTTCATGGCAGCAGTGTTAGGTGTCTTTGTGCCAGCTTCTACAAGTTCGATCGCTTGCATTGCTCCGCGACCGCGAACTTCACCAATCACAGGGTATTTAGCCTGCAATGCACGAAGTGCATCACCCAGAATCTGACCGATGTGGTTGGCACGGGCTACAAGGTTTTCTTCAAGCATGGTTTCGATTGCGCCAAGTGCTGCAGCACAAGCAACTGGGTTTCCACCGTAGGTTCCGCCAAGACCAGAAACATGAACTGAATCCATAATCTCTGCGCGTCCTGTTACGCCAGCCAATGGCAATCCACCAGCGATTCCCTTCGCTGTAACGATCATGTCTGGCACAACGCCTTCGTGTTCGACGGCAAACATGTTACCTGTACGAGCAAATCCTGTTTGTACTTCATCTGCAATAAAGATGATTCCGTTATCAGTTGAATACTTTGAGAGTGCAGGCAAGAAACCCTTTGGTGGAACGATAAATCCACCTTCGCCCTGAATAGGTTCGATAATGATGGCGGCAACGTTATGTGCGCCAATTTCTTTTTCAATCTTGTGAGTAATCATTTCGATTGCATCATGCGTGATTGTCGCTTGATTGCCAACCCAGTGGAATGCGTATGGCATTGGCACGCGATAAATTTCAGGAGCAAAAGGACCAAAGCCTTCTTTGTATGGCATGTTCTTTGCAGTCATTGCCATAGTTAGATTGGTACGTCCGTGATAGCTATGTTCGAAAACAACAATTGCTTGGCGCTTTGTGTAGTGGCGGGCAATCTTGATTGCGTTTTCAACTGCTTCGGCACCTGAGTTAACAAGTAATGACTTCTTCTTAAATGTTCCTGGCGTCATTGCGTTTAGCTTTTCGCACACTTCGATGTAACCCAAATAAGGAGCAACGGTGAAGCAAGTGTGTGTAAATGCTTGTACTTGATCAATTACACGATCAACCACGCGTTGTGCCGCGTTACCAACTCCTGTAACACCGATACCTGAACCAAGATCAATGATCTGATTTCCATCCAGGTCCAAAAGAATTGCATCACTTGCGCGTTCAATTACCGCAGGAAAGGCAAGGCCTAGTCCCCCAGATGTCGCCTCACTGCGGCGCTGTAGCGCCTCGAGAGATTTTGGTCCCGGAATAGCGGTAACCAACCGACGCTCTTGAGTCAATGCGGTAAGTGTTGTCATAGGTAAAGTCTAAGCCATCATTTCGTACTGGCCAGTCCATTGGTTAGGCTTACACAATGAACTCTGAGTTAAGAAATAGTGCACCGCTATTGGATGCTTACTTGAGCTATTTCGAAACCCCGCGCACCGCATTTACTGTGCCCGGTCACAAACAGAAGGCCTATCGTTTAGATGCAGGCTTAGGTGCGGTGGTTGATTCAGATACTCCGCTCTACGGTGGATTAGATGAGATAAAACTTACTGAGGGGACTCTTAAAAAAGCCGAAGAGTTAGCCGCATCACTGTGGGGCGCCGATTACGCCCGTTTTTCAACTGGTGGATCTACCCATGCAAATCAAGCGATCATTTTGGCACTTGGCAAACCAGGTGACAAAGTTGCAATTACACGAACAGCTCACCGATCGGTCTTAAGCGCACTTGTACTTACAGGTTTAGAACCAATTTGGCTGACTCCTGAAATCGATGAAGCAACAGGTATCCCAACAGGTATTCCGGTTTCAGAACTTGAAAGAGTTTTAGATCAAAAACCAATTGCATTGTTGTTAACTGAGCCCGGCTATCTTGGAACTATTTCTGAACTTCCTGCATTGATTTCAAAAGCCCATGAGCATTCGATTCCGGTAGTTGTTGATGCGGCATGGGGCGCACACTTTGGATTTAACTCACAGATTCCACAGCATGTATTACAACTTGGAGCAGATGCGCTGATTACAAGTGTTCACAAAGCATTGCCTGGTTACAGCGCATCTTCACTGCTGCTTGCTCAAGGAAAGCTGCTCAATCTTGCCCGTATCGAGCAAAGTTTTGAAACAACCCATACAACTTCACCGGCTGGTGCACCCCTGGCATCCATTGATGGCTGCCGTGCATTGCTGCAAACACGTGGCGAAGCGTTAACGGGCGATCTCTTGAAGCACGCCGTTGATTTCAAGCACCAGGTGCAATCACATTTTGATCAACCAATCTTTTTAAATGCCGAAGACTTTGCTGCCGGTCGCTTTGATCCAGTCAAGATTGTCTTGCGAGCAAATGTGCTGGGTGTTTCAGGAGTAGATGTTGAAAAGGAACTCCAGAAAGCCAATATTCGGGTAGAAATGGCAGACCGTGACACCATTGTTTTTCTAGCAACCCTTGCTGATAATGCTGATGATTTCTCAGTTCTGGCAAATGCTTTGGTGCCAATTCTAAAGTCATTGCAAGGAACACCCCGCGTTACTGAAACATCCCTCAGTTGGTCAATAGTTCCAACCGTTGCGGTATCCATGCGCGATGCCTACTTTGCAGATACTGAATTTGTTTCAGCTGATCAAGCAATTGGCAGAATCAGTGCTGATTTGATTGCACCATATCCCCCAGGTGTTGCAGTTGTTGCACCCGGAGAATTACTGACCGATGCGATTGTTACTGGTTTGTCGGCAACACAAAAGGCAGGCGTCCGAATTGCTTATGCCAGTGATGCGACGCTTGCGACATATCGCGTAATTAAATAGCTACTCTGGAAAGTGGCAAGCGACTTGCTGCTTGCCCACTGTGATTAGTGCAGGCTCAGTTGTAGTACATGCCTCTTGAGCTTTCCAGCAACGAGTACGGAAACGACAACCTGCTGGTGGGTTAGCAGGGCTTGGAACATCTCCCGTAAGAACAATGCGTGAAGTTTTGCGAATACGTTCCTGCTTTGGATTAGCTAGAGGAACAGCAGAGATAAGCGCCTTTGTATATGGGTGCTTTGGATTATTGAAAATCTCTTCGCGGGTTCCGATTTCTACAATTTTTCCTAGGTACATAACGGCTACGCGTGCCGAAATATGCGAAACAACAGAAAGGTCGTGAGCTACGAACAAGTAGCTAAAGCCAAACTTTTCACGCAGGTCATCAAGCAAGTTAAGAATCTGTGCCTGAACTGAAACATCTAATGCAGATACTGGTTCATCTAAAACAACAAGCTTTGGACGAGTAACCAGTGCACGTGCGATTCCTACACGTTGGCGTTGTCCACCTGAAAACTCATGCGGGTAACGGTTTCCAAACTCGCGCGAAAGTCCACATAGCTCGATCATTTCATCAACACGAGGATCTGAATCATCCTTTGCCATGCCGTGAACTATCAGCGGCTCAGCAACGATCTGACGAACAGTCATACGTGGATTTAATGATGCATATGGATCCTGGAAAACAATTTGCATGTCTTTGCGGACTGCACGAATTTCTTCGCGTGACATGGCGTGAATTTCTTTACCATCAAAGAAAATTTCTCCTGCGGTTGGATCTAGTAAACGCAAGATCAAACGCGCCGTTGTTGATTTTCCACACCCTGATTCGCCCACTAGGCCCAGCGTTTCACCAGCTGCGATTTCAAATGAAATGCCGTCAACTGCGTGAATCTGTCCAACGGTTCGCTTAAACATTCCGCGTTGGATTGGAAACTTCTTTTCAAGGTTGGAAACTCTTAGCAATGGTTCGGTCATTTCAGTACCTTCACAAACTCAGGCTCGTTCACACGATGGCATCGAACCAATCGGCCAGGCGCATATGTCTCTAGCTCTGGTACTTCTGTTTGGCACTTATCAATTGCAAATTCGCAACGCGCAGCAAAGGCGCAACCCTTAGGTGGTCGTGACATCACTGGCGGTGAACCTGGAATTGTGTACAAGCGCTTTGATGTTGACTTATCCATCTGCGGAATCGATTTCATTAATCCCCATGTGTAAGGCATCAATGGACGTTCAAAGAGGTCATCAACTGGTGCTTCTTCGACTATGCGACCGCCGTACATAACAGCGACGCGATCACAGATTCCGGCAACAACACCAAGATCGTGAGTGATTAGCAAAACTGCGACATTTAGTTCGCGGGCTGACTTTTCAAGAATTTCTAGGATCTGGGCCTGAATAGTTACATCTAGCGCCGTAGTTGGCTCATCAGCGATTAAGAGCTCAGGATTACATGACAAAGCCATTGCAATCATTGCTCTCTGGCGCATTCCACCTGAAAACTGGTGTGGGTAATCATCAACACGTTGCTTGGGGTTAGGAACACCAACAAGATCAAGCATTTCAATTGAGCGAACCTTGGCCGCCTTAGCTGAAATTCGCTCGTGCACACGGATCATTTCAGAGATCTGATGACCGATTGTGTAAACAGGATTGAGCGAAGTCATTGGATCCTGGAAGATCATAGAAATTTCGCCACCACGGATTTCACGAAGTTCACGATCTGGTGTTGTTAATAAATCAATTCCCTTCCAAAGAATTCTTCCCCTTGGATAGATAGCTGGCGGCTTTGGAACTAAACCTAAAATGCTCATGGCGGTAACAGATTTTCCAGAACCCGATTCTCCGACCAGGCCTACGATCTCGCCAGGATTTAGCGTTAAAGATGCACCATTGATCGCTTGTACAACACCATCGCTGGTGTTGAAGTGAACATGTAAGTCATCAATGTGTAATAACGGCTGATCGCTCACTTAACACCTCGCAACTTAGGATCAAGGGCATCACGTAAGCCATCACCGATCAAAACAATCGAAAGGGTGAGTAGAACAAGAACCGAACCAGGAATAAAGAAGACGAAAGGCTTATCAGTTAAGTAGTTACGTGAACTAGAAATCATCACACCAAGTGATGGAGTTGGTTCACGGAAACCCACACCAAGGAATGCATAAACAGATTCGCTCAAGATTGCACCAGCCACAGAAAAAGCCAAAACAACGATGATTGGTGGAATTGCATTTGGACCAATGTGGCGAAGAATGATGCGCTTAGTTGTTGCACCTGTTGCGCGAGCAGCTTCGATGTATTCCAGCGACTTAACTTGCATAACAGAGGCGCGGAATAAACGAGTTGTTGAATACCAGCCTGTAAAGACAAGGGCTGCGACGATAACCCAGAAAGATGAGCCAAATACAGTGATAATTGCAAAGCCGATCAAAACAAATGGGATTACCTGCCAGGTATCGATGAAGCGGCTGATCAAAGTATCTACCCAGCCACCAAAGTAACCTGCAATTCCGCCCAGGGTTACGCCGACTAATACTGAAATTGTTGTTACGACGATAGCCACTGTTAATGACAAGCGGATACCAAAAGTAACGCGCGTGAAAATGTCTCGGCCTAAGTCATCGGTACCTAACCAGTGTCCATTAGTTCCTGGACCAACCAAAATATCTGGACCTAGATCATCGTATTTCCAACCACTAATAAATGGCCCAATGATTCCGGCAAGAACTAATGCAACAAGAATTACTAGTCCGACAATAGAAATCTTGTTACCAAAGAAACGCTTGCGAACATCTTGCCAATACGACAGTGAAACTGGAATCTGCTCGTCCATAGACATTAGTGCACCGCCTTAGAATCAATTTTGATGCGAGGATCAATCAATGCGTAGCTCAAGTCCACGACCAAGTTAACGAAAGCTCCAAAAGCAATAACAACGATTGCTAAACCAAGTACGACCGGTGCATCTTGAGACAACGCAGAATCTGCAATGGTTGAACCCATTCCAGGTAATGAGAAAACTTTCTCCGTCTGAACGGCCACACCAAAGATTGCAATCAATGAAGTTCCGTAAACAGTAACCACCGGGATCATGGCATTGCGCAGTGCATGGTGAAGCCAGACGCGACGAGGCGATAAACCTTTAGCAAAAGCGGTACGGATGTAATCGGCCCGTAAAACTTCCAGCAAAGATGATCGAAGCATGCGGGCAATAAAGGCGGCATCAACCACCGCAACCACCAGGGCAGGCAGAATCAAGCCCTTCCAACTATCTGTGGGGATAATCCCAAGGGTCCACGTTTGTGGCCATGGTTTAAAGAAGTTGAGCCAATCCCAGCCCAATTGGAATGGGAGAACTCCAAACAAATACTGAGCTAAAAGACCTGAAACAAAGACCGGAATGCCCTGAATACCCACGGAAAACACGGTTCCTAGGCGATCACCGAGTGATCCGCGCTTGATTGCGCTGGTTAATCCGACAGCTAAAGCGATGATTAATTGGAAGAGTGCTCCCCAAAACAAAAGGCGCGCACTTGTTGAAAGTCCATCTTGCAAAATCGTGTTGACGGATTTGTCATTTTTGTATGAATAGCCAAGATCACCGCGGAATAAGTTGCCCCAGAAGCGGAAATACTGAACGTATGTTGGCTTATCTAATCCGTACTTTCTTTCGATGTTATCTAGAATTTCAGGTGGCAATGATTTTTCGCCACTCTTTAATGAAATTGGATCTCCGGGAATAATGAAAAAGAGAGCAAACATCAAAGTAACCGCAGCCCACACAACTAAGAGGCTTTGTAGCAGTCGTTTGATTGTGTAAGTAAACATCTCTCTCAATCCTAGTGGTGTTGCATCTTTAAAGAGAAATCAATGAGCAGTAAATCGAAGTGAGGGACTCTCGGTTGAGAGCCCCTCACTCTTAGAACTAGTTAATTAGTTCTTTACGATTTGATCGTAAACAATCATTCCAAGTGGAGTGATTGGGAATGTTGATGTGCTTGATGCAAGCACAACAGCAACTCCGCGGTTTACGGTTGGAACCATAACAACGTCAGTCTTTAGAGCTTGTACCTCGGCACGACGGTACTGGCTCTGTGCAAATGACTTGTTAGTTGAAGAACGTGCTGAATCAACAAGTGCATCAAATGCCTTGCTGCTGTAACGCTCTAGGTTGTCTCCATCAATAGTCTTTGAGTGGAGCAATGGGTACAAGAAGTTGTCAGCAATTGGGTAGTCAGCGAACCAACCACCACGAATAATCTGACCCTTACCTGAACGCATCTTTGAGAAGTAAGTTCCATCAGCTGCGAATGGATCGAGCTTTGCAGGAATTCCTACATCCTTAAGGTTTGCAACGATGATTGATGCAACCTTGTCCCAGCCAGCACCGTCGTTGTATGACAGGCGGATTGGAGCAGGAGTCTTGTTACCAAGTGCTAACCACTTCTTGTAGTCAGCCTTTGCGCCTTCTAGATCGCGAGAATCAGTAAGCCCCTGACCTGACTTGAAACCAGGAATTCCTGGTGGCAAAAGACCTGAAGCAGGCTTACGAACACCTTGATAGATAACTTCTGAGATCTGGTTCTTGTCAATCGCCTTTGCAATTGCTGAACGAAGATACTTGTTCTTTGTTCCGCCAACTGTTGGATCTTCCCAGTTGAAGCCCCAGTAGTCAGTTCCAAGAACAGTCTTTACACCCTTTGTTCCCCACTTACCGAGAAGCTCTGTGTAACGACCAGCTGGAATTGGACCGTTGTCGCACTGACCTGATGCAAATGCATTGTATGCAGCGTTTACATCAGAGAAAATCTTAAATGTAACCTTTGAAAGCGTTGGTGCTTTTCCACCGAACTTTGGGTTTGGCACGATTACAACTTCGCCACCTGCACGCTTTGTAATTGCCTTATCCAACATGAATGGACCGTTACCAACAAGCTTTGTTCCATCTTCTTCAACCTTGTCAGATGCACCGATCATTGAAGTTGGAATTGGTGAGAACACTGAGTGGCTAACAATTGCTGGCCAGTCTGCAGTTGGGTTATCCATCTTCACTGTAAGTGTCATTGCCTTGTCATCTGCAACTACAGATGAAGCAGGGAAAGGACCCTTACCAGTTGAGTATGCATTCATACCTGCGATGAAATCACCGTGGTATGCAACCTCTGAAGCTAGCTTTGAATCAAGCGCACGCTTCCAACCATTAACGAATGAAGAAGGTAGTACTGGTTCTCCATTTGAAAAGTTGAGGTTCTTCTTGAGTGTAAAGACCCAAGTCTTCGCACCATCTTTTGTTGACCACTTTGAAGCAACTTCACCGTAAAGGTTTCCGTTGGCATCTGTGTCTGTTAGACCATCAAATAACATTGTTGCTGTGTTTGCACCAACAAGAGTTGAGGTTAGAGCTGGATCGATGTGATCAGGCTCGCCTGCTGCGAAGTTCTGGCAATCGATGTATGCAGGTGCTGCAGCGTTAGCTGAAACAACTGTTCCACCGACAGCAAGGGTTAGAGCTGCGAGAACCGCAACGCTCTTTCCTAGTGTCTGTACCTTCATGTGAACCATCCTTTAAATAATCTGCTCCGACGAGGGTCTTTGCATGGATTGAAGAGCTCTGTGCTCTTCGAGGGTGGTCTCACTCTAGGCTAATTTTAAGGATTTCCCAAAGATTTTTTCAGGTTTGCTTGAGAATTAAGCGTGCAGTTGCGGCTTAGCGCAACCCTGATTCAGCGAAGGTGGCCCTGCTCATTCAGGGTCCGAAGCGCCCTTAAACCATCGCTAGGCCAAATGCTGACGGTCGTGATTGAACATGGCGAAACATCAATGTGGAAAATACTTTCAGCTGGCGCTCCAACAACGACTTTAGCCGCCGACTTGATGGTGCCGTTATGAGTTACAACTGCAACGCGTTGCCCCGGGTATTCGGCAGCGATCTGACTCAGGGCTGCATCTACGCGCAAAGCAACGTTGTCATAAGACTCTCCTTGCGGAGGTGCAAAGCCAGTTGATGAAATCCAGGCTTGGTAATCAGCCGGATACTTTTCCTTTACTTCATCAATTGAAAGTCCATCCCAGATTCCAAATGAACATTCAATCCACGCTTCTTCAAAAACAATTGGCAACCCAGTTTTTCTAGAAAGTGCTTCTGCGGTCTGAGTTGTGCGCTTTAGGGGCGAGGCAATAATTACTTCAGGATTTAACCGCGCCACAGCTGCTGCCACTTTTTCGGCTTGTTCTAAACCAATATGCGTTAGCTCGGGGTTTAAAGGGCCATCGCCTGAAAACTTCTTAAACGGCGTCAAAATTGTTTCACCGTGTCGAATCAAATAGATAGTTGTTGCTTTTTCTTGCGACAACAAACGCTCAGTCAAGTAATTCTGTTGGATCTGAACTACTTCTCCGCCACCTGATTGTTGATCAAGAGCCTTGTTTGCCAAGCGGTCAGCATGGGAATTTTCATCACGTGGAATCCAGGTATAGGTAACTAAGGATGGGCTATGTGCAGAGCGCGCAGATTGGGCAAGGACGCGCATATCTGCATGCTTGATTTGCCAGCGTCCAGACATTTGTTCAACAACTAGTTTGCTATCCATCTTTACTTCAACAGTTGCCGCAGAATCAATCTCATTGATAGCGGTTAAACCAGCGATTAATCCGCTGTATTCAGCTACGTTATTTGTGGCCACGCCAATAAAGTCATAGAGCTCGGCGATTATCTTTCCGTTTTCTGTAATAACAGAGCCGTATCCAGCAGGACCAGGATTGCCTCTTGATCCCCCGTCAGCAGTTAACAGGAAATGCCGTGCCACTTAAACTCCACGAACCAAGATGCAACGGCACTCTTCGCAGCGAACAACTTCATCGTCGGCTAGCTCTGACATTCGCTTTAGTTCGACGGCGTTGACTGAAAGATTGCAGCCCATGCATGAACCAGCAGAAAGTGCTGCAGCTCCTGCGCCACCAGTTGTTTCTCTAATCTTTTCGTAAAGATCAACCAAAGCTTTTTCGATTCCCTGAACTGTTTCAGCTCGATCCTTTGCAATCGCATCCAAGTCATTATGAATAACGGTCAGCGCGTTTTCTTTGCGAATTTCAAGATCGGCGATGACTGCAGCATGTTCTGCTTCCTCTGCCTTAAGTGCTGTAATACGCTCGTTAATTGCATCTACTCGCATCATTATTTCTAGCTCAACTTCTTCAAGTTCAGCTCGGCGAGCCCCAAGGGTTCCAACTTCGTGCTGTAGTTGTTCTAATTCTTTCGGCGTAGCAGAGCCACCATTGAGCCGAGCTTCATCACGAGTAATGCGAGAAACGATCTGTTCTACATCACCTTCGGCACGCAATAGTTCACGCTTAACATCACTTAATTCGGTTTCGGCAGCGATGCGCAAATCACGAGCATTATTTGATTTAACGATAGTGCTTGCTAATTCAGCAAGTTCAGGAAGATTTGCCGCTTTGTGGCGCAAAGAGTTGGTCTGCTGATCAAATCGCGCAATATCTACAATCGAACGCTGGTCGCTTGGGGATGCTTTCATGAGAACAGCTTATTTCCATATTTAACAATGATTGCAATGATGATGGTTGCATAAGCCCCGGTGTAGATAACGCGACCCCAACCTTTATCTAGAAACGCAACAATTTTCTCTTGACGCTCCGGGGAGAAATTCCAAGTATTTTCGAGCAAGACCACGCGTGACATGGTTGAAAAAACTGTGATGGTGGATGCCGTAACTAATAGACACCATGGGCAAAGCGCGTTGATAACAAAGAATGATTGAGACAGTAGCCAAAGAGCAAAAACTAAACCAAGTCCGTAAACAACATGTGCAACGCGCATGAACCAGCGCGGAAATGCAACAAGTCCCAGACCTGCAATTGCAATCGTGATCACAACCGGCTCAGTCATTAATCCAAGAAATGCATTGGGAAAGCCCAAGAGTTGTGATTGCCACGATTTGGCTACAGTCCCGCATGACAACACCGAATTGATATTGCAAGAGAGTGGACCAGATGGTTCAGCGGCCAGCTTGATTGCATCAATTGAGAGAACAAGTGAGGCGAAGAGGCTAAGGACCGAAGAGACCAACATCGCAATGTAGGTCTTGCGATAAGCCCGCAAACGCTCGATTGTTCCGGTCTCAGACATGTTCAGAGTTTACCGTCTTTCTGGATTGCTGGAGTCTCTGAAGTAAATCTGCTTCTTCACGCGGGCAACTAGCGTTCCATCGGCGGTCTTTAGTTCAACTTCAAACCACTTCAGATATTTCCCACTTTTTTCTACTTCGACCTTGATGTCTTCTAAGTCCTCATCTGTTATGTCAAAACTGCCATAAACAGTTGCACGCCCTGGTGATACAAATTCAATTTCACCGCGCTTATCCCAAACGATGTATCTCTTGCCCAGATTCTTCATGATCATAATCATGAAGAATGGGTCGGTCATTGAAAACAGCGATCCCCCAAAAAGTGTTCCTACGTAATTTGAAGTAATCGACTTCTTCTTAAGTCGAACCTTCGCATGGCGAAAATCCTTCGAAATTTCTAAGACAGTAATTCCAGAAAACAAAAATGGTGGCCATATGTTGAGCATCCGCCGCATTCCTGCCGGAGACGACATAAGTGTTTGCAATGGATGATGCTTTTGGCTCATGGAATCAATCTTAGACTTAAGGGCTGGTAAAGTTTTTACATGGCGACTCTAGAAGCACTTTTGAAGTCGCCCGATCAATCTGTTCGACTAAAAGCCGCACTTGCCGCTGGAACTTATCCAAATCTAGATCACATTGAAGTTCTCATTAGGCAATGTGCAAGTGAATCTGATTTTTTCGTAAGAGACACCCTGTCGTGGGCACTCATGAGACAGGACCGCCCGACGGTTGTGCAACGTCTTATTCCTGAATTGAAATCGGCAAACCCGCAGTCACGAAGTCAAGCACTTCATACGTTGTCAAAGATTGGCGATAAGAATAACTACTCACTTATTACTACTGAACTGCTACTGGACGAAGATGATTTTGTTGCATCAACTGCCTGGCGGTCAGCTTCGGTGCTGGTACCCGATGCAGATAAGCCAGCTTTAGTTGAAGTTTTGATTTCTCAACTAGGTCGAGGCGATTCGGATACGCAGTTTGGCCTGACTAGATTTCTGTGCGCAATCGGTCAACAGATAGTTGCACCGCTCATGCACGCTGCAAAATCACCAGATGAAACAGTTCGAACACAAGCTGAATTCACTTTGATTCGTTTTCAAGAAATGGAGTTAGAGAAAGAAGCTAAACCCGGGCGATAAGGGATTTCCTATTTAGTTCCAAGGGATCCTGTATTAAAGTAAAACTATGAGTAATCCATTAGTCGAGCGTTCTTTCAAGCACATGGCATGGGCGAACAAACAAATGCTTACAATTCTGCAAGGTTTGCCTGATGAGGCAATCAACTTTTCGGCGTGGAATCCTGATTGGACCGTTGGAAAGATCGCACATCACATTGTTATCGCAGAAGGACGATTGATTTCTCGGATTGTGAATCAACCTTCTCCTGCCGAACCTGATGCTCCAACTACGGCAGCCGGAATCAGAGAGTTGGTTTCTATATGTGCCGAACGAGACGCTCAGCTATTGTCATTAATCGACACTCCTGATGAGATGCGCACTTTTGTTCGATATGGCAATGAAGTTGCCTTCCTTACCTCAACAATTCTGGTGCAAGCCGTTCATCATGCTTCAGAACATCGCGCCCAAATTTCAGATATTTTGGCTTCAAACAATTTGGATGTTCTAAATCTTGATGAGATTGATTTGTGGTCCTTTGAAAAATGGGAGCGCACTATTGCTAGTAGGTAGTGCTACCAGCAATCTCCTTCACGCCAATCGCAGTAGGCAGTTGAAATTTCAATCGACTTCGTAGAATTTCCAGCAAGGTACATGAGCCCATCATCTTCTTCTGGAGTCAGAGTCTTTACCGAATCCTGCATGACGCCACTTGTGCCTTTGAATCTTTGCCAGCCAAATTTGCCGTAGAAATCAAATTCATCGGTTGAAAGCATCGAGATCTCGTAATTTGATCTACAAAAATCACTTACATATTGAAGCAATTGGCTACCTAAGCGTTGACCTTGGAACTTCGATGAAACTGCAACGCCTTCAATGTACCCAATTGTCATGGGCAAGTCGTTAATTAAAACCGCTCTTGGCACAACGGCGGCGTGAGCGACAATTTGGTCATCTATTGTTCCTACAAACCTGGCTCCACCAAAAGTGTGTTGCCAATCTTGCTCCGAAAAATCACCCTCGTAAGCATCAAGTAATACCTCTTTGATGACAACTAGATTCGGTTGCAAAAACTCTTCATCTATTTTCTTGATAATTATTGGAGCTTTGTAGGCATTAACACTTCCTTGGACGCTATTAAATCCTGCTCTTCTATAAACACGTCCAGCATCGTTACTCGCTTCAGTAACAATCACCCAATTAATGCATCCGTTCTCGGCAGACCACTTTGCTGCTACGCCCAATAAATGAGAAGCCAGGCCTTTTCTCCGATGAGAACTTTGCGTCTCGACTGATTGGTAACGTGCCGTTGTTCCGCACACAACAATTCCAAGATTTGCTACTAACTGGTTTTCAAAGAAAGCACCAAACCATGCTGCCTTTCCTTTTTTGCAAAGCTCCTTGCGAGCTTGATTGGTCTGAATGATGAACTCTTCATACTCTCTAGGCTCATACATTTTGGAGATTAAGTTTTCCTGAATCTCTTTTTGTGCAAGTTGCTCCCAATCATCTCCTTCCAAGGCTCTGACTAGATAACCAATGGGCAATGGAAATGATTGAGGCAATTGATTGGTCTGCAGAACATCAAGTGGGTCAAATGAGATTCCATGTAAATGCCAATCCTCTGGATTTTTGGGCATCACTGGTAAGGCAATTGAAATCCAATCAGCATTGGGAAAATTTTGATGGAACTTAGAAGCCCAAGTTTGAGCTTGATTTACTAAGGAGTGATCCAGCACCAATAGGCAATTCCCCCAGTGATACTTTGGATTAGAGGGAGTCTTAACAATGATGTGATCTTTATATTCCTGAATGTCTGAACCCGTGAGCCTTAGAATTTCAAGATCTGTTGCCCAATCGAATGAAAGTTCTTTCATTCAAAAATCTCCTTGTTTTCTCTAAATTACGAGGAAACTTTTAACTGTGGGCGGTGAGGGTTTCGAACCCCCGACATTC
>CAYMNN010000019.1:0-14374 GCA_964391815.1 uncultured Candidatus Planktophila sp. | reverse complement strand
CAACGTAGAAGTTAGAACCGTTGTTTGCAACTAGACGGTCGTATCCTTCTTCACCAGGAGAAACAAATGTTGATCCAAGAACAACCACGCTTGGGTTGATTGGAGCAATGAGCTTCTCATTGATTTCAGCACGTGGGATTGAAAGTAGGAATGCACGACGTAGGTCTGCTCCCTTTCCGCCATGTCCCTTGAAGATACCTGTGTACTCAGGCTGTCCTGGTGCTGCGTTTACGCGTGTATCCCAGTGCTCGTAGCAAGACTGGATTCCACCCTTAACGGTGACACCCTTGATCTTGTTAAGTGCAGCAACAGCATCTGCAGTTGCCTGGCCCTGGTAGATATCAAGCTCACCGTTTGCAAGTGCCTGTGATGCTGCTGTTCCGTCTGCGATGAAGCGGAAGATAACAGTGTCAACAGTTCCGCTTAGTGCTGGACCTGAGTTGTAACGTGGGTTGCGCTTCATTGTTACTGATGAGCCCTTAACTGCGCTCTGTACCAAGAAACCACCGTTACCTACGAATAGAAGTGGGTTTGTGCTGCTGTTTACATCAGCGATGTCATAGTCATTTGACCAGACCTTACCCATTGCCTTTAGAACGTTTGTGTTCTTTGACTGGTATGCAGCAAGGAAGCGAGCCTTAGCAGCTGTATTTTCTGCAACTGTTCCTAGAGCTTTCTTGCCTTCTGACATCAATACAAGTGCGTGAACTGGTGATGGTCCTGGACCAAATAGATCCCAGTTAGCAATCTTGTTCTTGTAGCGCAATGTCAATGACATTTGATCAGCTGAAAGTGTTGGCTCTCCAGCGATGTTGTCGTTGTATGTGCCTGAGTATCCGTTTGAGTCAAAAGCAGAAACTGTTGTCTTGTTTAGTGGATCGCCAAGACCAGCAGCCTTTGAGTACTCGTTGCTTGATAGAACGTGTGACAGCAATAGATCTACTGCTGTGATTGGTGTTCCATCTGACCAGACGCGACCTGGGTTAACTGTGTATGTAACACGGAAATCAGTTGCGCCGTTCTTTGTGATTCGGTATGAACCGAAAACCTTGTTTTGAATAACGTTCTTCTTGTCATCGTAGTAATTGAATCCGATATCAGACAAGTAACCAACTGCACCATTGATGGTCAAGTTGGTATCTGGCTGACCAGAGTTAAACGATGTCAATGAGTTGGTGTCGTGGACAACAACTGTTGAGCGTGTGTTTGCAGATGCTGGTGATAGCAGTGAAACCGCTAGACCTGCAGATGCAACAACAGCGAGTGCAACCTTTGCACTACGTGTTAGCTTCATGTAGTTCCTCCTTGAGGGTTTAAGAAAAGCGTCTGCGGAGAGTCGACCAACCCCGAAGGCGCTTTTGGTGGCGAAAGTCTGCCCTAACCGCTCATGCCAAGCAACAGGCGAACCATTTGCATAAGCGTGGATTTATAACGCCTAGATAACCATTGGCTGAGAAAAGGAAAAAGCCGGGCAGATTATGGGGTGAGATATGGCCTACGAAGCCGCCTCAACTCGGCCGGCAATACTCATAAAAAACTTGATCGAACTAATCGCGATAACTGAGGCAATTACTCCACCGACATACATAGGAAGTCGCAAACTGTAATGGGCAAGGACTCCCCCAAGTACAGAGCCAATCGGCATCATTCCCCACACCAAAGTTCGACGAGTGCCATGAATTCGCCCGTAAAGTTCATTAGGGATAACGGTTTGATACGTGGCCATCAACAAAATGTTCCATTGCGCAATTGCAAAGCCACCCAAGGTTGCCAGGGCAACAAATATGTAAATATTTGGAGAAAATCCCTGTGCCAGCAAAATGACCGAACTACCAGTGATTCCAATTGTCATCATGATGCTGCGACCAAACTTCTTGGAAGCTTTAGGCGCAACGATGGCACCAAGTAGTGCGCCAATTCCTTGGATCGTAAGAATGACACCAAAGTACTTGGGGGCAAGTTCAAGCTCTTTGATGATGAACAAAACCATGGTTGCTGTTCCCATGGAATAACAAACACCAATGGTTGCTGTTGTTACAACCAAGCGGCGCAAAACTTTGTGGTTGTACAAGTACTTGATTCCAAACTTAATGTCTTCGACAAAATGAGGTTTGTTTTCTTTAGAACTTTCAACACGCACATCTTGCAAATACTGAATAGGAATAGAAAGCGCCAAAAGCATGGCTACGGCATATCCAATGCTGTTGATGAAAAATGGAAGCCACATGGCTAAGGCATATAAGAAACCGCTCAGTGGGGATCCAATAAATCCCTGGATAACTGTCTCTGAAATCTGGAGTCTTGAATTACCTTTTTCGTAATGCTCTTCATCAAGAATCTGGGGAATCAACGATTGGGCAGTCGTATCGTTGGCAACTTCACAGATTCCGATTACAAAAGCTGAGGCGATCAACCAGAAAATAGTCACGTGCCCGGTCGCGACTCCAAGGGCAACGATTCCGATAACCGCGCTGCGAATTGCGTTAGACCCCGCCAAAATGAATCTGCGGTCAACTCGGTCCACCATGGCACCGATTGGAATCGCAAAAAGCAACCACGGCAACATCACCATCGCGCCAATAATCGAAATAAGGACGGTGCTGTCGGTCAAAGTGATTGCAAGTAATGGAGCTGCGGCAATAAGTACACCATCAGCCAAGTTCGAGACGATGCTTCCAGCCCATAAGCGATTAAATGCTGGACCCATGGAGCGACCCTAGCAAAGAAGTTTAGATAAGCAGTAGCTTGCGCGCTTTTTCCACCGCAGTTTGGCGGCCATCTACGCCTAGTTTTCTATAGACATTGCGCAAATGTGTCTTCATGGTGTTTTGTGAAATGTGTAGTTGCTTTGCAATCGTACTAAGTGGAACGCCGGTGGTTAAGTGCTTAAGGATTTCTAACTCTCTGGTGGTTAGTTTTTCTTCTAACGCTCCAGTATCTGAATTCCTAGCTTGGATTCTTTCTGTCATTTCATTTAACACGCTTTCTCTAAACACTGTTGGCTGGGCAGCGGCTGCCTTCACCATGATGGAATACAGCCGGTGTTGTCTGACGAAATATTCGTGATACCCAACTTCTGCGCCTACATCTAGCGCTTTATTGAGGTACCCCAGGGCCAGGTTTTCACTATCGATATTGATTGTCGCCTGATAGAGGAATTTATTGACCTTTTCCCGCGGCGTATTTTCAGGAAAACCTTCAACAATTGCAGGAATTCTCTTTGGATCGCTTTCAAACTTTACATTCAAATCTATTTGCCTAACCATTTCGATTTTCGGCATGCGGCGAAGTAATTCTTCGGCACGATCCCAATCATCAAGAACAAAACGTAAAAAGACTTCTGTCATGTCAACTAGCCAACTTAGTTCGTGTGCAAACTTTAAAGTGGCAAGTCTTTCTCGTTGTTGCTTAACAATTTCCATCATTTGGGGAACTTGTCCCTTTGTAATCTTGATTCGCGCAGCCGTGCCTTCGGCCATTAGCGCCCAAGGCCAGATGCTGAGTTCCGAAGATTTCTCAAAAAGCAATGTAGATGTTTCGACAGCTTTATCCAATTGGGAAAGTTCTAGCTGGCAGCGAGCCAAAACTAAATATGCATCAAGCGGCGCGCTAATTGATGCATAACCAGTAATCGATGCCTGATTGATCGCAATTGATGCGTGCTCGGCGGCTTCAAAAAAACGTCCTTCAGCCCATAATGAAAGTGAAGTAATGCAAGTAATGTAATACGGGGCGTTGATTACATTGCCAGAATTCAAAAGGATTCGAGCTTTCTTAAGACATTCGTTGATTTCTTCTGGTTGGTCATAAAGAAAGTGAATTCCAGCCTTAAGCCTTAGCAAAGCGATGCGATCTGTATTTTCAATTGATTTGTAAGGAGAATCAGTAATCAGGGCTCGGTCAATCATCGCAAGTGAGCGTGTGAACTCTCCCCGCGCGAAGTAAATGTGAGCAAAAGCCATTGAAGTAAGTTGAGTAAGAAATGCCAGTTCCTTGCTTTGTTCGGAAATGATTTCGAGCTCTGTTGCTAAAGCTTCTGCTCGCTCAAATTCAAGGTTCACAAGGTGACCAACGACCCTGATCGTCTTCTTCATCATTTCACCGCTCGGTGATGAATCACCCGAGTATTCAGACCATTTAATTAATTGGTCGCCTCGGCCAATGACCGCCATGTGACGAATACTGGTGTCCAAATAAACTTGAAACTTTTCCTTGTCTCCTGACTTAAAAACATGTTCTAGGGCTTTTCCGTAATCTCGTTTGTCCCAAAAGTGTGAGGCAAGTTTTTCATGTAGCTTCTTTTTTACTTCGGGATCTATGAAACTCTGTTGAGACAATACTTCGAAAACAATGTCATTGAATCTGTAGATTCGGTTAGTGCCCGAAGAAACGCTCATGTATAAGCCATCTGTAGCTAGTTTATTTATGTAGCTTTCCGAAAAGTCTTCTCCCAGGACGATAGCCGCCGTTTCAAGATCAAACTCTGACAGCAAAACTAACCGAGAAATCTTGGATTTGTTCTCCGAATTCAGGGAATTGATAGTTTCAAGAGCAAGCATTGCAAGCGGGCTTGATCCAGATTCATATTCAAAATTTGTACTTAGATTTCCTCTAGCAATTGCTCGAGTAATCATTTGAACTGCTGCTGGCCAGCCATCACATTTCTTGAGCAAACTACGCGAGTGATCATTATCGATATCAGCCCCGTTAAGGTCAGCGATTCGAGAAACTTCTTCCGGGGAAAACTTTAAATCCTGACTTGTGATAAGACTGAGATTTCCAAGACTTGCATACCTTGCCAGGGATGTAGTTGGGGTAACTCGCCTAATGATTACCATATGAACATTGTCTGGGAGATAATCAATTAGCTCTTGAGAAAAATCTGCGACTTCTGGGTTATCTATTGCTCCGTTATTCAGTACAAAATTGATGCCGTTTTTTATTTCTGCTACAGCTTTGGTCAATTTTTTAATGTTATGAAGAGCATTAGGACTAGGTTCGTTTTCAAACTCGGATGCAAAGCCAGGGAAAACAATTCGAATTGATTCCAGAACATGGGCGAAAAAACTTTGCATAGAATCTTGCGGATTTACCGTCAGCCAAATTGTTGGACGATCAACTGATTGCGCCCATTGAGATACTAAGGAACTCTTTCCAAATCCAGCTGGTGCGGCAACGACGGTGACACCCGGCAGATCAGTTTCAAATAGGTGAAAAAGGTGTTTACGAGAAATAGCGGTGGCCGGAATCGCAGGTGGCACTAAGCGAGAGCGATCAATCGCAGGGGTGAGAATCTCTGTGCCGCTCATAGTTAAAGGGTGATGCCTGAGCGTGCCAGAGGCAAGGCGACATCACCCCCCTTGGGGTGAGATATGCAGGTTATTTAATTGGAAATAGGGGCAGAAAAGAAGGAGAGCGACAGGTTTCCCTGCCGCTCTCCTTACCCTCGTTGTGGAAAGAAACTAGCCGATTCTTGCAATCAGATCTTGAGCCTTCTTGAGGAACGCTCCATCCAAGACTGAGAAACCAAGATCCTTACCTGCATCCTTTGCACACTTTGGGCTCAAGATGTAAGTAGCAAGCTCTTTAACAGCCTTGCCCTTTGCTGGATCTGGATTCTTTGTATCTGCAAGTAAGTAAGAGACGATTCCTAGTGGGTAAGCGCCCTTTTCCTTTGTTGCATAGTCAAAGGTAACAATTCCATTTGCATCCATTGCAGCTTCTGCCAAGAATGCAGACACGCCTGCTGAATCTGGAACTACTGATGCTCCAGCTGGATTAATCAAATTTGCAACCTTCAAACGATTTGCTGTCGCGTAGTTAACTTCAGCAAATGTAATTGAGTAAGGAGTCTTACCAGCAAGTTGTGAAACACCATTTGATGATGCTGCGCCAACAATACGGCCTAGGTTAGCTGGATCATTGATATTTCCAGGGAAAGATGAAGTAAAGACTGCAGCCTTTGGCTTTGTCCAAATACTTGGAGCTGACTTGTTCAAGTAGTTTGTAAAGTTTTCAGTAGTACCTGAAGAGTCTGAGCGATAAACAACCTTGATTGGCTGGTTTGGAAGTGTGTAACGTGAAGTTACTTTCTGAGTACGAAGAATAATTGGATTACCCTTTGCATCTTTTCTAACGTTTCCATTTGCATCTAGACGATATATAACTCGATCTGAAGAACGGTTGTTGTCCGCAGCAATTGCTGGATCGTTCCAACGAGTAATTTTTCCAGAGAAAATTCCTGCAATCGTTTCAGCTGATAGCTGCAAGGTTGTCTTTGCTGGCAAGTTGTGCAGAATTGCAATTGGCGCTGCTACTGCTGGAACGTGAATGATTGAAGCACGCTTTGAAGCAGCAGTGTGTGCTGCATCTGTAAACCAAAAATCTCCGATTGAACGATCTGAGTTAGAACGACCTGTGCCTGAACCTGATGATGAGTAGACAAATGTGTGTGAGCTGCTCTGTGCAAAGCCAGCCTTACACGCATCAATTAGTAAGGCAGGAAATGATGCGCCTGAACCCTGAAGATCTACCGCATGTGCTGGTGCACCTGTTACTAAACCGAACGCGAGTGCAAGTGATGCAACCTTCGCGAGCTTTGAAATTCTCATGTACTTCCCCTCATAGATGTTTGAACTACGGGGCAAACCTATGGAGCGAACATGAACGAAGAGCGCTCGGAATCCGAACGCTCTTCGACTTTTAGGTGAACAGTAAGTAAACGATTTAGCCGAATCGGCCGGTTACGTAGTTCTCTGTTCGCTGGTCCTTTGGACGAGAGAAGATCTCACTTGTTGCCGCGTATTCGATCATCTGACCAGGGCCGCCATCTGACAAGAAGAACGCTGTGTAATCAGATACTCGTGCAGCCTGCTGCATATTGTGAGTAACAATAACGATGGTCATTGATTCTGAAAGCTCACGGATGGTGTCTTCAATACGCAAAGTTGATCCTGGATCTAGCGCAGAACATGGTTCATCCATAAGCAAGACTTGTGGACTAACAGCAAGTGCGCGTGCAATACAAAGACGCTGCTGTTGGCCACCTGAAAGTGATCCGCCATGAGCTGATAGACGATCCTTTACTTCGTTCCATAAACCAGCGCGAACCAAACATTCTTCGAGAAGTTCATCTTTATTGCTTACCTTTGTTTGTGACAGCTTTAGACCTGAAAGAACATTCTCACCAATACTCATTGATGGGAATGGGTTTGGCTTTTGGAAAACCATTCCGATTTGTAAACGAATCTTTGTTACATCAGTTCCTGGTTGATAGACATCTTTGCCATCAAGTAAAACTTGTCCAGCCATAGCTGCACCAGGAATAAATTCATGCATTCTGTTAATCGTGCGAATAAAGGTCGACTTACCGCAACCAGATGGGCCAATCAACGCAGTGACTGTGCCCGCACCGAAGTTAAGGTTGATGTCTGATAGGACATGGTTCTTGCCAAACCAGGCATGGATACCGCGTGTTTCAAGTCCTGTACCAAGAGATGGATTTCCAGGTGATTTCACCTTAGCTGCGGCAACATCTGCCAATGATGATGGGCGAACGCCTGCATCCATTTTTGTCTCGCTTTCTGCTGAATGAATCACTTGGAGATCTTCTTTGTTCCTAGATAACGTGCAACGGTAAAGAGAATGAGAACTAGACCAACTAATACGAGCAAACCTGCCCATGCCCGAGTGATTGCTTCGGGTGAGCCCGCGTTAAAAGATTTCCAGATGTAATATGGCAAAGAGCCCAATGGCCCATTGAATGCATTTGGATTTACCTTGTCGCCACCGCCAGTTAGTAATAACAGTGGTGCGGTTTCACCAGCTATTCGGGCAACACCCAAAATAACTGCAGTGATCAATCCGCTTTTTGCTGCAGGAAGCACAATCATCGCAACGGTTCGCCATTGTGTTCCACCCAAAGCAACTCCGGCTTCGCGTAGTTCATTAGGAATCAAATTCAAGACTTCTTCTGAAGTTCGGGCAATTGTTGGAATCATCAAGATGGTTAACGCAAGTGCACCCATAAATCCTGAAAAGGACTTCGTGATTGGGTACAAGATGGCCGAGAGGATAAACAATCCTGCAACGATGGATGGAACACCGCTCATTGCTTGAACAAGGAATCGAATAGGAGAAGTAAATCTTCCTTTGATCTCAGTTAAGTACAGCGCAGTCAAAATTCCAATTGGAACACTCATGACTAATGCAAGTGCAACCAAAGTAAGCGTTCCGGTTATTGCATGCAGTACTCCACCGTTTGAAAGTGGGTCTGTCGGAGTAGCCATGGACATATCAGAGGTAAACAGATTAAGTGAGATTCCAGGCAAACCTTTTTGCACAACGGTGAACAAGATGCTGGCAATTGGAATGACGGTAACGATTGCCCCGAAAGCCACTAAAGAGTTCACTAATGCATCTTTTGCCGCCGCACTTCCGAGCTTTAGGCCCTTAATTGATGCAGTTATAACCATATAGACCAGGAAGAACATCACAAATAATGCGAGTTTTCCCTTCAATTCAGTCACTGCAACAATCAGGTATGAAGAAAGTAATGACACAGCAAAGATAGCAAAGTTATTTGCGCGCTCTTTTTTGGTGGCTTTCCACGGCTTGATCGGTGTTGGAATAGTTGTCATCGTCCTGATTTTCCTGTGTTCTTTACAATTACATTTGCGACTGCATTAACCAACAAGGTCAATAGGAATAGAACTAGTCCTGCCGCCATCAACGCCTTGATTTCATAAGGGTTAGCTTCACCAAACTTCAAAATAATAAGTGATGCAACGTTTCCACCTGCACCAAGAAGTACTTGCCAGTTGACCTGGAAAACAATGTTTAGAACGGTAAAGACCGCAACGGTTTCTCCCATTGCTCGGCCCAAACCAAGCATTGCGCCACCAATTACGCCGTTTCTTCCATGGGGAATAACGACTGCCTTGATCATTGCCCAACGTGTTGCACCCAATGCATATGCAGCTTGAATGCGATCAAGAGGTGCTTGCGAGAATACTTCGCGCGAAACCGAAGTAATAATTGGAATGATCATGATTGCCAACACAACGCCTGCCACAAATGGAGAACGTGTGTAGACCGAAACTTCAAGATCAAAGATTGGAATCCAACCCAAATACTTGTGAATCAACTTTGCCCAGTATTCAGCCGTTGGCATCAATACCAAGAAACCCCAAATACCAAACAAGATCGATGGAAATGCAGCCATCATGTCAATGAGTGCAATTAAGAAACGCTTGAGTCGCTCTGGGGCATAAAAGTTCAGGAACAACGCTGAAAAGACTGAAATCGGAAGCGCAATTACTACTGCAACTAAAGCGCAGAGAATTGTTCCTACAAGCATTGCTGCTAAGCCGAAGTTACTTTCCACAACATTTGCGTTCTCATCAACGGTTACGGACCAATCAGAGTTAGTGATAAATCCAAGGCCCTCTTGAACTAGTACCTCAAAACCGCGGTACCCCAAGAAAATTGCGATTAGACCCAGAATCAGCAGCGAAGACAAGCCGCCTGCAGTAACTAAGCCGCGAAAAACTTTATCTGAACGTCTTGGTTCAGTAGTTATTTCTCGTGGAGCTGGTGGAACAAGTGTGGTCAATTTACTTACGCAAACTTTCCTGTTACCAAGTAATACACACGACGTGAAACTGAAACCGCGTGGTCTGCATATCGCTCGTAGTAACGACCCAATAAAGTTAAATCAATTGCACTTTCCACGCCATGCTTCCAGTTTGGATCAACGAGTGTTCCAATAAGTTGACGGTGAAGCTTGTCCATCTCGTCATCATCTTTTTCAACCTGAAGAGCAACTTCGGTATCGCGAGATGCAATAACTGATCCAGTCTTTCGTGCAATTTTTTCTGCAGCTTCACCCATTTGCTTGAAACTTGCAATCAGTTCAGCAGGGATCGCGGCATCTGGATGGCGAAGACGAGTAATTTTTGCAACGTGGTGGGACATGTCTCCCATACGCTCTAGATCAGCGCTCATACGTAAAGCGGTAACTAGTGCACGTAAATCAGATGCAACTGGTTGTTGGCGCGCAATGATGTCGATGATTCGCGCATCGAGTGCGTGCTGAAAGTCATCGATTGTGTCATCGGATGCGATAACTTCTTCAGCTAACTTCAGGTCGCAATTGAGAATCGATTCAGTTGCCCGATTCATTGAGATTGCAACCATGTCGGTCAGGTCAACGAGTGATTGCGAGACGCCATCGAGTTCATCTTGAAAAACTGATCTAATAAGAGCCATGGGCCGAACCTAGAGTGGGCGAATGAATGGACTCTGTCGCGAAAGTGAACGCAGGGTTAACTGGGCTGGCCAGGCTATAGAGTTGGTTCTGTGAAGTTCCTTCGCAAGGATGTTGAGGCCCAAGATCAGCGCCTCCTGCCTGCGATGCTCATCGACACCCTGTCCCAGTTAGATGGTGAAGCGATCGTCCTGGCCCACGGCGAAGTCCCAATCTTTGTGACCCCTGGCATCGAGCAAATAGGTCTTCTCAAGGATGGAAAAATCCAAAGCGCTGAATTATTGGCAACTGTCCGAGTTGTACGTCGCAAGCATTCACGTCAAATGGGACAGATCGAAATCCCCCGTGGGCCCATTGGCGATGGCCGTCACGAATTAACTGTCAATGTCATCCCACTGACTGAAGATGATTTGGTGTTGGTTCTGCTCAGCGATGAAAGTGAAGCCCAACGCGTCCATGAAGTTAGACGAGATTTCGTTGCAAATATTTCTCATGAATTAAAAACTCCGATTGGAGCATTATCACTATTAAGTGAAGCGGTACTTGGTGCCAAAAATGATCCCGATGCTGTCGAAAAGTTTGCAACTCGAATGCAAACTGAATCAAAGCGATTAACAGACCTTGTCCAAGAGATTATTAATCTTTCAAGACTTCAGGATTCTGATCCACTTTCGGTTCCTAGCGAACTCCATGTACAGGATCTGATCAGAGAAGCTATTGATCAAACACAAGTAACCGCTGACAGTCGACACATTGTGGTGTCTAACTCTGATTCAGTTGACGGAGTAATTCTTGGGGATCGCGAGCAGTTGATAATGGCGATTCAAAACTTGATTGAAAATGCAATCAACTACTCGCCAGAAAAAACCAAGGTCACGGTTATTTCAACTTTAGAAGATGGGATTATTGATATCTCAATTACTGATCAAGGTATCGGCATTCCAGATGCAGACCTGGATCGCATTTTCGAACGTTTCTACCGAGTAGATCCCGCACGATCACGTTTGACCGGTGGAACCGGATTGGGGCTTTCAATCGTTAAGCACGTAGCCTTGAAGCATGGTGGCGAAGTGAAGGTATGGAGCTCTGAAAATGTTGGTAGTACCTTCTCCTTACGACTTCCTGTTTATTCAGCGACTGAAGAGAGCCTTTGATGACAAAAATTCTTATTGTTGAAGATGAGATTTCTTTCTCAGAAGCACTTGCTTTCCTTTTGGGAAAGGAAGGTTTTGAGGTTTCAGTTGCCGAAGATGGGCAGCAAGCCATAGATAAGTTCAATAAAGAGGGAGCAGACTTAATTCTGCTGGACTTGATGATCCCGGTTATTTCAGGAATCGAAGTCTGTCGAACAATTAGAACAACTTCACAGGTTCCAATCATTATGTTGACGGCTAAGGATGCTGAAATCGACAAAGTCGTGGGGCTTGAACTTGGCGCTGATGATTATGTGACAAAGCCATACTCTTCGAGAGAACTGATTGCCAGAATTAAAGCGGTGCTTCGTAGGGGCATTGTTGATGAATCACTTGATGGTGCTGGCGGAGTTCACGTTGTCGCTGGAATCAAATTGGATACCGGTAAGCACCAAGTAACAATTAATGGACAGATTGTTTCTTTGCCGCTTAAGGAGTTTGAATTACTGGAATTCTTAATGCGAAATGCTGGTCGTGTGTTAACTCGTTCCCAATTAATTGATCGCGTGTGGGGCGGGGACTATTACGGCGATACCAAAACACTTGATGTTCACATCAAGCGCTTACGTGCCAAGGTAGAAGCAGATCCTGCTAATCCAGTTTTGATTCAAACTATTCGTGGCCTTGGCTACAAACTAGAAAACGCTTAAGCCGCGCTCTTTCTGATCATCCGCTGATAGAACTTGCCGGGCTGGCGAGTACTTGCTGTGTCTTCGCCCATCTTTACAAAACCTAATTTTTCATAAGCAGCAATTGCGCTGAAGTTGTCTGTCCAAACGCCTAAGCCCTGAACTTTCCAATCTTTATCTTGTTCATCAATATAGGTAAACATCGCCCGCATTAAGCCTTTTCCACGAAAGTTGGGATCGCTCCAGCAACCACCGATCCAGCACGTTGCACCGAAATCTCCCTGAAGGACTTCTATGTAAAGCATGGCTGCATCCACACCATCTACTGATGCAATCAAGAAATCATTCTTTTCAAACTTTAAACGCCAGGTTGCTTCAACTTCAGCACTTTCAGCTTCAAAGGTGCCACCAAAGGCATGGCCACTATCTTCAAGTGCTCTCAGTCGGATGGCACGTATACGTTCCCATTGATCAGGTGTTAAAAGTTCTACAACTGGGATCGCGGTCATGGCTTAATTGTGCCAGTTGCAATTCGTTCGCGAGCGACTTTCATTGCAGGTGGCTCGGGTCCAAGAATTGCGAGAAAAATATCAAGGCTTATGCGTGAAATTCGGAGCCAAATTTTCGAACGTGGTTTCAATCCCAACAGCTCTAATTCGCGAGGATCAAGAGTTGCAATAGCAGCATTAGATATAACTTTATAGAAAAACTTACCGGCTCCCCCAAAAGGTGGCTCCATAATAAAACGAACGACATCTGCAGTTCGTTCGACTCGTGCCAAATCATTGTTTCTGAAATCATCAAGAGTTGCCTCAAGCTCTGCAACTGACATCGGCGCATTGGTTAAACCAAGTGGAATCGCGCTCTTGCTCCATTGGGAAACGTAGGCATCTGCTCCTTGATCGATTGGATAGCCAAGTGCAAGGTGAGCCTTCAGAAATGAATCCGTAAATGCACAGTGAACCCACAATAAGAAGCGGGGATCTTTTGCTTTGTAACTTTGGTGTCCACCTTGTTTATTGGTGAAATCACCTTTTACGTGCTCATGCATTGCGTTGACGCGTGCAGCTTCGCGTTCAATAACTTCTTCTGCGGCAAAAGTTGTCACCGTTAACCATCTAGTAGTTCCAGCAAGTCGTCCAAGAGGATCTGTTTCATATCGTGAATGTTCGGCGACTCCTGCTAAAGGTGCAGGATGAGCTGCCTGTAACAAAAGTGCGCGAACGCCTCCGACTAAAGTTGCGATAGTTCCGTGTACTTGCCACACCGCACTGTCTGGACCAAATAATCCAGGGCCACTTCCGAGTCCAATTGAATTCACCCAATCTGGTCGACCATCTTTAGAACCAGAGACGTTTTCCCGAAACTTGTCAGCTAATGGCTTTGTAAGTGGGAACTTGTGGAATTCAAACACCGCACAATCGTAGAAGTGTTTTTAACTCTTTGCCAATCGGGACTAAGAACCGAAATTGGTTTTCTTATATGGCTTGCCTTTTTGGTCGTAAGTGATCCAAACCCCAATTTGTTGGCCATTTTTAAAACTACCTGAGCGCATGATCACGCCATCTTTTCTAAACCATTTCCAATCACCATGAAGTTTGTCAGCCTTCATTTTGCCGGTGGCTTTTAAGACTCCATTTCCATAAAACTCTAAGTACTCACCCGTTCGCTTTGGATAGCCCGCATTAATTTGGCTAATTCGAGCCTTAATAATCTTCTTCAAAAGTGGCTTAGGAAATCTTTTATCTACTGCAAAATGAATAGAACCTTTGGTTTGCTCATAGCCAGCTAATTCTTTAGCTAGAAGTAAATTGGTTGATCCACTATATGGAAAAAGGCTGTTGTGCTTCTTGTAGCCATCAAAGCCAAGAATTGCCACGCCTTCGATCATGAAGGTCGGTATTCCGTACTTAATCACTTCTGTTGCAGTGGGAAGCTCTGCTGCGATCATTTCCCGCAAGTCAATAAGAATCTGGCGCTGTCCTAATTCAAACTTTTTCAAATGCTTATCTACTAAAGACTTGGTCATGCCGAAATGACACCTGTTCCCAAAAGAATCAAAAGCAGAGTTCCCAAGGCGATTCTGTAAATAATAAATGGCATGAAACTCTTAGTTGATACAAACTTGAGCAACCAAGCGATAACTAGATAACCCACAACAAAAGCAATTCCGGTTGCAACAGCGGTTTCGGCCAGTGAGAATACATTGCTATCTGCCGACGAGACGGCTCCCTGAAGTTGATAAAACCCACTACCAAAAACTGCGGGCAATGCTAAAAGAAATG
>CAYMNN010000018.1:0-14806 GCA_964391815.1 uncultured Candidatus Planktophila sp. | reverse complement strand
CGATCCACGTGGAAAGCCTGATCAACGGTTGTTTCACCTTCGGCAACAAGTGCGGCCAAGATTAATCCTGCACCTGCGCGGATATCGTGAGCTTCAACAGGTGCGCCAGATAGTTCTTGCACGCCTGTAATCGATGCATGATGGCCATCTACGCTCACTTGAGCCCCTAGTCGGCTTAGTTCGTTTACGAACATGAACCGTGATTCAAAGACATTTTCTGTAACTAAAGAATGTCCATCCGCGATGGCGTTGAGCGCGATAACCATCGGTAACAAATCTGTTGGAAATCCGGGATAGGGAAGTGTTGCCACATCAATTGCTTGCGGGCGACCATCCATCTTTACACGAATTCCATCGGCAGTCGATGTAATGATCGCGCCGGCTGAGGCTAACTTTTCTAGTGGAAGTTCTAAGTGCTCTGGAACTGCGCCATGAATTGTGATGTCACCACGAGTCATAGCAGCAGCAAATGCCCACGTACCAGTGATGATGCGATCGGTAATCGTTGTGTGATCAGTAGGTGATAACTTTTCAACGCCAGTAATTGTGATTAGCGGTGTACCTAGACCTTGAATTTTTGCACCCATTGAAATAAGAAATTCGCCAAGATCAACAATGTCTGGCTCGCGTGCGGCGTTATCAATAGTTGTTACACCTTGTGCCAATACCGCAGCGGTCATAATGTTTTCTGTCGCACCCACACTTGGAAAATCAAGTTCAACAGGAGCACCAGTTAAGCCATTAGGTGCTTCGGCGATTACATATCCATGTTCAATGTGCGCCTTTGCACCCAGTGCTTCCAGACCCTTGATGTGAAAATCTAAACCACGTGAACCAATTGCATCTCCGCCAGGTAGTGCCACATCTGCTTGACCAACCCGTGCAACTAAAGGTCCAAGGACATTGATAGATGCACGCATCTTTCGAACTAAATCGTAATCAGCGCGGTGTGCGGGCTCTTGTGGAACCGTAATTGTCACCGTATCTGCCCCGCGAACAACGGTGCAGCCAAGACGGGTTAACAGGTCGGCCATGATGTCTACATCGGCGATGTCTGGAACATTTCTAATTGTTGTTGTGCCAGCAGCCAGCAAAGAGGCTGCCATAAGCTTTAAAACTGAGTTCTTGGCACCAGTTACAGAGACTTCTCCGCGCAGGGAGGTTCCGCCGACTATGCGGAAGCGATCGTGGGATGCCATAGCGCCAGTCTACTTATAGGGTAGGCACATGGTTAATTTAACGCGCATTTATACAAAGACTGGCGATGACGGAACTACATCTCTAGGAGACATGAGCCGTACCTCAAAAAATGACCCTCGTCTTGAAGCGTATGCAACCGTTGATGAGGCGAATTCAAGTATCGGTGTTGTTCTTTCAACCGATGGAATAACCAATGATGTCCGCGCGCTATTAGTCCGCATTCAAAATGATCTCTTTGATGTTGGTGCAGATCTATGTACACCAGTTGTAGATTCACCTGCTTTTGAACCGCTGCGAGTTCTAGAGTCTCAGATTAGTTATTTGGAAGAGCAGATTGATAAGTACAACGCAGATCTAGAAGCTTTGCGTTCATTTGTTCTGCCATCAGGTACACCAGCTGCAGCTCACTTACATGTGGCTCGCACAGTTGTTCGTCGCGCAGAGCGTTGCACCTGGGCTGCAATCCACGCATTTGGTGGGGGAGTAAATCCACTGACTGCTAAGTATTTAAACCGTTGTTCTGATCTACTCTTCGTGCTTGCGCGTTATGCCAACAAGGAAATCGGCGACCAGCTTTGGGTCCCAGGAGCTAATCGCTAAGGAACGATTGTGTAAGTTGTACCAGGAACCTTTTCCTGGGGCACATCGTTTCTACACACTGCCTTAATATTTGAAATCGAGTGCTCAAGCTCGATTGGCTCTTGGCTAACTATCAAAATCGTTGCATATTTTCGTGCACTGGTTTTTCCTATTGTTGTTCGTACGGTTCCAAATATCTTCTGTGTCGGATCTTCTTCAGATGTTCGTCCCCGTAGATTTGCAGTAACTACCCACCACGTACAGCCCACTGCAGATGCCACAGTTACTGCTCCGCAGGAAAACTTTTCGCAAACGGGAATACCATCAATCTTTTCAGCCAATGCCGCAGTAAGTTTCTTATCATTTGAGGCTAGCCCGACTAACTCTTTCGGAGTTGGAATCTTGGCAAAGGTGTTTCCATCTCTGCTCTTAGTAAATCCTTTGGGTGGCCACACCGGCGACGGTGAAGGAGTGATTTTTGCCTTCTTTGTAGCAGCCACATGTGATGTTTGAGCAGCGTGCGCCCCTGGAGCTAGTACAACTAGCGCCAGTACCAGTGCAATTGCCTTCTTAATCGCGATCCCACTTGAACTTACGCACACTAAAGTAAATTCCGATGATCAGCCAAACGAGCAAAACCAAGAAGGTAGTTTGTAGTTCCCACGACTTTGCGACCTCTTGAGAAGCAAATGAATCAGGCAGAAATACTGAGCGCATACCCTGAGTCAGCCACTTCAACGGAAAGATTGCGGCAACTTGCTGCATCCAGGTTGGCAGTTGAGTAAACACAAAGAAAACACCGCTAAAGAACTGCAAGATAATGACAATCGGAGAAACAACGGCAGATGCACCGCGACCACTCTTTGGAACTATCGAAAATGCGATACCCAGCGCAGTCGAGCAGGCGCTGCCTAGCAAAACTAACCAAGTAAAGGTCAACCACTTACTAGCATCCGTTGGCATGTTTAAGCCAAAGAAAGCGATACCAAATCCAAGAAGTAATAGAATCTGAATAACCATGCTGACAAAGATAAGAATGGCTTTACCAATGAAGTAACTAGATGCTGGCATAGGTGTACCGCGCAAACGCTTCAGCGCACCTACTTCGCGTTCCATCGGAATTGTGATTGCTAAAGCTTGAAAACCAGTATTAACAAGGCCCGAAGCGATCATTCCGGCGACAAAGTACTGTGAGAAAGTCACACCAGGTGCGATGGTGTCTTTAAATACCGAACCAAAAATCGCCAGCAAAATGACTGGAAACAAGAGCGTAAAGACCACAGATTCGCGCTGGCGTGCAAACTGTCGAATCTCTAACCCACCACGTCTGACACCTAACTGAAGTGCGCTTGGAATCTTATTCATGAACGCCTCCAATCATTTCAAGATAGATATCTTCAAGAGATGGTCTGGTAACAACTAATTCTGGAACTTCACCCTTAAATCGGGCAGCCAAAGATGAAACCACAGCGGTCGGGTTATCAGTCTTTTCGGATCTGATCTGGTCGCCGTCTCGCCATTGAACGGTTGCTTGAGAAGTTGCTCTGCCTCCCAAATCAGCAGGGGTCGAAATCTCAACAATTACGCCTTTGTTGATGACTGCGACTCGATCAGCAAGAGCTTCGGCTTCATCTAAATAATGCGTTGTCAGCACAATTGTTGCTCCGTCGCTTCGCAAACTTTTAATCAAAGACCAAAAAGCGCGGCGAGCTTCAGGGTCAAACCCGGTTGTTGGCTCATCTAAGAAAATGAGCTCAGGGTTTCCAATGATTCCAAGTGCGACATCTAAACGTCTGCGCTGACCACCGGACAGGTTTCGAATTAGTGCGTGTTCTTTTTCCTTTAAGCCGACAGAGTTAATTACTTCATCAACATCTCGTGGATTTGAATAATAACCATGGAAGTGATTGATGGTTTCAAAGACAGTTAGATCGCCAGCATCGGCAGAGGTTTGTAAAACGATACCGATTCGATTGCGCCATTCACGCGACTGTTGTCCCCGAGTGTTTGGATCAAAACCTAAAACTGAAACGGTGCCTAAATCACGAGTTCTAAAACCTTCGAGAATTTCTACGGTGGATGTCTTGCCCGCACCGTTAGGACCCAAAATCGAAAAGATCTCTCCTTGTTCGATATTCAGGTCGATGCCACGCACAGCATGAACATCGCCGTAACTTTTAGTGAGGCCTTTTACTTCGATGAGGCTCATATGGTTACTTTACTATGCGAAAATACACCTGTGAGCCCGCGTAGAAATTACCCAAAGAAGCGCCAAAAGCCAGAAGAGCCGCGTGAAATCAACATCGCCTCTACCGGTGAGAGCGTTGAAGAACACAGCGATGGGATCTACATTGTTCGACGCTTAACAGGTTCAGGATCTACAAAACCATATCGCTGCCCTGGATGTGATCAGATGATTCCTTTAGCTACTCCGCACATTGTTGCCTGGAAAGATTACGATGAAGATGGACGCCGTCATTGGCACACAGCATGTTGGGCTAAGAAAGATAAGCGCCGACCTAATACTGAACGCACTAGAAACGCACCTCGCTTCTAGTTTCTAGATTTCAAACTTTTCTAACCTAGTCGTCCCTTTAACAATCGCGCAGCTCTAACAATTAATCGGTCTGTTGCTGCGGTTCGTTTAAAACTAAGAATCTTTAGCGGAAGATTAACTCGAGTTCTAACAACTGTGCGGGCGTAGGTGTATTCCAGCAAACCTTCAGGTCCATGGATTCGTCCATAACCGCTGTCCTTGACTCCACCAAATGGAACCGATGAGATCGCGGCAAAAGAAAATGTGGAATTAATTGCGACCATTCCGCACTGTAGTTCCGAGGCAATCTTTTTGCCTTGGCGCTTAGACCAAATGTTTGCACCCAATCCGTAGCGAGAATCATTTGCCAATGCGATCGCTTCTTTCATGGACTTAACACGATTGATGATAATGATTGGCCCAAAGGTTTCTTCGCGCACTGCGGTGGAATCTTCAGGAACATCAACCAAAATCACTGGTTGCACAAAGGGCTCCTGAATAGATTTCAAACTTCCGTAGGCAAATTTTCCGCCATCTTTGATTGCAGCTTTAACATGTGAAGTAATAACACCAATCTGTGATGGCATAGTTGAAGCACCATAGTTTCCTTCACCAGGTGATCCGGCCTTTAGCGTTGATGCAAGCGCAATGGCTTTTTCAATAAATGCATCGGCAACTCTTTCGTCAACATAGACGCGTTCTGCGCCGATACAGGATTGACCTGCATTTGCCATGGCAGACCAGATAGTTGCATCTACTGCGCGATCAAGATTGGCATCGGCTGCAACTAGTACAGGATCTTTTCCGCCACATTCCAATACAACTGGAGTCATTTGAGTCGCACACGCTGCAGCTACTAACTTTGCGGTGCGGGTCGAACCAGTAAATGACAGCTTGTTAACACCAGAAGTACACAAAGCATTTCCGGTTTCACCTAGGCCTGTAATTGTTGTAAAGACACCAGCGATTGGTGCAATTGCGTTAAAACTCTCGTGGATCCACATTCCAACACCAGGTGTGTATTCACTTGGTTTGAAAACAACCGTGTTGCCTGCAGCTAGTGCGTAGGCGATTGAACCCATAGGCGTAAAGATCGGATAATTCCATGGACCAATTACGCCAACTACACCCAAAGGGGAGCGCTCAACTGTTGCCGACATATTGGCCATCAAGGCACCTGGAGCGCGATGAGATGTACGCATAATCTCTTCGGCGTGACGGGCTGCCCAACCAATGTGATTAACCGTGTTTGCAACCTCTAATCGAGCATCGCTTAAGGGTTTGCCGGTTTCTAGGGAAATCAGTTCAGCAATTTGTTCTACATTGTTAATGATGTGTGAGCTCCAGTTGAGCAACACTTTCTTACGGCCACTAAAACCTAGTTTGATCCATTCACTTGAAGCGGTACGTGCCTGATTTACTACTTGCCCAACTTCTTTTGCCGTATAGATCGGATAACGTCCCACGATCTGGCCGTTCGAAGGGTTAACAGAGGTAAAGGTTTTTGCCATGTCGTAAAGCCTAGTCGTGTATCGATAGGATTTACAGCATGAGCCAGACGGTACGTCCGAGCAGTGTTTTCGATGCTAGACGAACACCTTTTCATGTGGTGACAGAAGATGGCATTGATTTAATTGGCGAAGTAGCTGCTCCAGTAGGTGCCTCAAGTGGTGCAATTTTATGTTTGCACCCTTTGCCAACCGCTGGCGGAATGATGGATAGCCACGTGTATAAAAAGGCTGCTAACCGACTTCCGGCAATGGCTGGCATCACAGTTGTTCGTTTCAATACAAGAGGCACCACAAGTGAAGCCGGCAGCAGTACGGGTCAATTTGATAACGGGGTAGCAGAGCATTTTGATGTCGAAGCAATGTTGCGCTACTGCTTTGATACTTTGAAACTAGAAAATCTTTGGGTAACAGGTTGGTCTTTTGGAACTGACTTGGCTTTGCAACACGCAAAAGATCCACGACATAAAGGTTTGATTTTGCTCAGCCCACCGCTTAGGACTACTACCGATACTCAACTTGAATACTGGAATAGCGATGCTCGTCCAATTACGGCACTTGTTCCAGAATTAGATGATTATCTCAAGCCAGATCAAGCTCGCGAAAGATTTGCGATTGTGCCTGCCTTAAGAATTATTGCTGTCGATGAAGCTAAACACTTATGGCTTGGCGAACCGGCAGTTCACCGAGTTCTGTCCGAGATAACTTCGATCGTTAATGGTGTTCCGACAGTACTTCCGCTGGAGTTTTAAGCCTTATTTGCCCTTGGAATCACTACTTCATCCAAAATCAGAATGATTGAAGCGGCAACCGGAACTGCAAGCAGTCCGCCTACTAAGCCGAGCAACGAAGAACCAATCAGGGCAGCAATGATTGTTACCGCCCCAGGAACCGACAAGGTTCGCTTCATGATGCGCGGTGTAACTACATAATTTTCAATTTGTACATAGACGACGTAAGAAACGAAAGCGACAATACCGATTACCAACGATTGGGATAGCGCGATCAAAGTAAAAATGCCCGCACCAATGAAGTGTCCAATCAATGGAATAAGGGCTGCGACCAAAACAAACATACCGATCGCGATCGGGGATGGAAGGCCCAAAATCGTTGCAAGAATAGTGACAAATACGGCTGCCATGGCAGCGATCAAAATCTGGCTACCGACAAATGAACCCACGCGGGCGATGATTGCATTGGTAAGCAAGCCAACTCGGTCACGACGGCTAGCAGGTACTAGTGAAAGTCCAAGGTTTACGGCCTGAGGCAGTGAAGTGATGAAGTACAGCGTCAAAACCAAAATAGTAAGTGCGGTGAAAAATCCTGAAAGCACAGATTTTCCAACACCGATAACTCCTCCAAATGTTGAAATCAATAAGGTTCCATCTGAAGTTACAGATCTCAATCTTTCTTGCAAAGTGTCAATCAAACCAAACTGAGTATTGAGTTTGCTAATGGTTTCGTTCTTCATCAAATCTTGCAAAAGTTGCGGCCCAGATTGAATCAGATTTGTTCCTTGACTAATTACCGGTGGAACAACTACCAAGGCAAAGAAAATTACAAAAAGAATTACAGAAGAGAAAATAACAGTGACCGCTGCATTGCGCGATAAGTTTCGCTTACGCAAAGCTTCAACGGCAGGATTCAATCCCATAGCCAAAAACAGAGCAATTAAAATCAGCACAAAGATTTGGCTTACGCTCGCTAAAGCCCGCATCAAAACGATCGCTGTCAGGGCTCCCAGAGTTGCAATAAAACCAAAATAAAAGGGGTGCGATCGATTGATCGGTGCTCCCAAGGTTCCGTAATCTGCTGCGGCTTTTTCTGCCTTAGGGGATCGAGCTGCTGCTTTCTTAATGCGCGTTGAAATAGCCATACCTCCATTCTAAAGTGAATAGATCACACTTATAGAGACGTGGTGTTCATGTTCCCGACACATTTATACGGGAGAATATCCACCATGGCATTGCGTATTACAGGCTTGGGCGAGGAGATCGCTGCCGTGACTGGCCTGCCGTGGCACTTGCCGCTTGAGCAGTGGCCAGAAGATCCTGCCCTTGCCGAAAAGCGAGGTATTTCTAGGCACGTGGTGCGGTTGGTGCGAGCCAGCAATGATCCAGATGCCGAAGTTTATGCTGTCAAAGAGACTGTCTCTGAGTTCGCAAATCGAGAGTACAAAATATTGCGCGAACTTTCACACATGAATGCACCATGTGTGGAACAAGTAGCAGTTGTTGAAGGCCGAGTCGATGCGAATGGCGAAGAACTGCCATGTGCAATCGTTACTCGATTCTTGCCGTATTCATTGCCATATCGCGTACTGCTTTCTGGTGCAGTAACTGCACAAGAAATCACAACCATGGCAAGTGCGCTTGCGCTATTGCTTGTGCGTTTACATTTATTAGGTTTTTGGTGGGGCGATTGCTCACTGTCCAACACTTTGTTCCGACGAGATGCCGAAGGTTTTGCGGCATATCTGGTGGATGCAGAAACTGGCGAGTTTCAGAAAACTCTAAGCGATGGTCAACGTGAACATGATTTAGATATTGTGCATTTCAATGTTGCCGCAGAACTTGAAGATTTAGCTCTCTCTGGCGTGCTGTACCCAGGTATGGAACCAGTACGTGCATCAGATGCGGTTATCCGACGCTATCGCAGAATTTGGGCAGCGCTGAAAGAAAGACAGCTATTAGATCCGAAGGATCGACATGCAGTTGAACGTGCCATGCGCCAGCTTCATGATCTTGGTTTTGCCGTCGAAGAAGTAGCAATCACTATCGATGGTGATACTCAGATGATTTCTTTCCAGCCAAAACTTGTTGCTGCTGGATATCACAGTCAACGCTTGCGCGAATTGATGGGACTAGAAACCGAAGAGCTACAAGCCAAGCGTCTGCTTGCTTCATTTGACCGTTATAACGCCAGAGAAAACAAACTTGGACATTCCATTAATGAGATGGCCAAAAAATGGATCGCAGAAGTATTTGAACCTGTAATCAGCAGAGTTCCAGATGACATGCGAGGTCGTGTAGAACGTGCGCAGATGTTCCATGAAATCCTTGAAAATCGCTGGTATTTAAGTGAAAAAGCAGGGTATGACGTTGGGTTAGAAGTGGCTACCGACAATTACTGTGCTGAAATCTTGCCGATGCGCCGTGACTCGGGCGTTGACATAGTTGTTCAATAGATAGGATTGCACCATGAGCTTGCCACCCAATTTTGGACAAGCCTTTGATTTAAGTTCTCTTACTAAGCCAAAGGTGGATCCATCGACACCTTTGCCTGGAATTGAAGTATCGGTTGAAAATCTGAGCAGTGACATTCTGCCCTTGTCATTAGTCCGACCAGTTATTGTTGTGATGTGGACGCCGCGTTCTGCAGAATCTGCGGACATGGTCAAAATTTTAGGAAAGTTAGAAGTTGATTACAAGCAAGCTTTTGCTTTAGCACGTGTTGATATTGAAGCTCATCCACAAGTCGGACAAGCTTTTCAAACGAAATCAATTCCTTATGCCGTTGCAATTATTGCTGAACAAATGGTTCCGCTATTTGAACAGAGTTACCCTGAAGCACAAGTACGAATGGTGATTGATAAAGTTTTGGCATTGGCTGCAGAACAAGGAATTAGTCAAGCTCCAGTGGAACAGATGGAAGCAGAAGAAATTGAAGCGTTAGATGCACTTGAAGCTGGTAATTACCCTGCAGCAGAAGCGGCCTATAAAAAGTGGCTGGCCCGCAAACCTTCAGAAAACTTTGCAAAACTTGGTTTAGCCCAAACGCAGTTGTTGATGCGTACCGAAGGTTTAGAGCTAGATACCGTTATCACCGAATCCACCAAGAACCCCAGTGATATCGCTTTGCAGTTAAAGGCAGCCGATGTTGAAATGGTTAACGGAGGAGTAGAAGCAGCATTTACACGATTGCTACACGCGGTACGAGCGACCGCAGGAGATGACCGCGCTAAGGTCAAAGACCACCTTCTTAACTTGTTCGCCCTGGTAGACCCAACTGATCCTCGATTGGTGGCGGCTCGAAAAGAGCTCGCCAGTGCACTATTTTGAAAAAAACCGTTGAGGTAGAGCAAGAATTAAACCTGCTTAAGGCGCTTTTCTTTCTCTTTGGGTTGCTCATCATGTCGTGGGTCCCACGTTTTCCCGAAGTAAAAGCCAACCTGAAATTAACTAATGGCGAGTTCGGCTCTTTGGTAAGCATGGGTGCAATTGGCAACCTGGTCGCGCTTTTAACTGTGGGACATCTTGTGCACAAATATGGCGCACGTTGGATTCTTCATATTGCGTCCTTGGCTTTGGGGATTAGCCTGGTTTTCTTAACTCATAGCACTTCAAGTGTGCTCTTTCTGGTGTTCATCATTGTTCAAGGTGGGGCAATTTCTGCTTTTCACATTTCCATAAATGCGCAAGGTTTCTTTTTCCAAGATAGAACTAAGAGACAAATCATTACTCTGATGAGTGGCTTCTGGAGCAGTGGTGCACTGATTACATCAATTATTGCTGGCTTTCTTGTGGATCGCGTTGCTTTAGGAACGTATTCAAACTTCCTTGCAATTTTCTGTTTTATTCTGATGACTTACATCATTCACAAAATTACGCCTAATTTGGTAAAGCCAGATTTAAATCCAGAATCAGACCATCGTGCACGTGACATGTTTAAGGGCTTTACGATTGATAAACAAGTTTCTGCGGCGCTGCTATTGGTAATCATGCTCGAATACGCGGTCAGCGATTGGGCAGCAATTTTTGTGAAAGAGGACATGAAGATCGTGGGCGGAATTCACACCCTGCCATACATTCTCTTTACCCTGGCAATGATTGTTGGTCGCCTCAATTTACATAATCTTTTGCCACGCTATGCGATCGATTATCTGGTGGTTCGGGCTTCGCTACTTTCTGGGCTTTCATTTATTGCCGGAATCATTGGTGTCACAATTGTTGGTACCTCGAACCAAACACTAGTCATCGTAATTCTTTCGATTAGCTTCACTTTTGCAGGCCTTGGTTCCTCCTTCTTGGGGCCATCGGTTATGAACGCAGCAAATACACGCTCAAAGTTCCCATCTAGCGTGGTTATTGGCCAAATCGGTGTCATCAACATTATTTTGGTATTTATCGTCCGCTGGATAATTGCCTGGACAGCTCAAGCAACTTCGCTGACTATCGCTTTACTGATTCCAGCCGTGATGTTGTTAACTGTTCCTTATTTAGCCAAAATCTTTAAGAACGCTTAAACCAAACTGTCGCAAGAGGTGGAATACGCACCGATGCGATCTGGGATGCACCAACAATAACTTGTTCATTGCTAACCCCACTTCCTCCGTAGGCAACATCATCAGTATTTAAGACTTCGCGCCAGATACCGGCATTAGGAAATGGAAGTTGATAATTTTCATGGGGGACAGGAGAAAAGTTAGTAACGCTAACAATTGCTGAGGCATAATCATCCCAACGGGCAAAGGCAACAATGTTTGCCGCCCCATCGTTTCCAACCAACCAAGTGAAACCTTCAGGGTTTGTGTCTTTTTCCCAAAGAGCCGGTGTTGTCCTGTAAATGTTGTTGAGCTCAGCAACTGTTTTCTGAACACCTTGATGCTCTGCATACTCGGTTAAGTACCACTGTAAACCGGCGCTTTCATTCCACTCATCGTTTTGAGCAAATTCGCTACCCATGAACAATAACTTTTTACCAGGGTGTGCCCACATAAATCCATACAAGGCGCGCAAAGTTGCCAACTTTTGCCAACGATCGCCCGGGAATTTATTGACCAATTGACCCTTACCGTGGACAACTTCATCATGGGACAAAGGCAGCATGAAATTTTCACTCCATGCATACAAGATTGAAAAAGTTATCTCATTATGGTGGTAGACCCGATGAACTGGTTCTTGTGACAAGTACTGCAAAGTGTCATGCATCCAGCCCATGTTCCACTTAAAGCCAAAGCCAAGTCCGCCACCACTTGTATCTGCGGTAACACCTGACCAAGCGGTGGATTCTTCAGCAATCATCATGATTCCAGGATGGGTTTTATAAGCAGTAGAAGTAGCTTCTTGCAGCAACTGAACCGCTTCTAGGTTTTCACGGCCACCATTTTTGTTAGGCAACCACTGACCTTCTTCACGTGAATAATCCAAATAAAGCATGGATGCCACTGCATCCACACGTAAACCATCAATGTGGAATTCGGTGAGCCAATACAAAGCACTGGCAACTAGAAAGTTTCTTACTTCGTTTCGGCCAAAGTTAAAGATGAGCGTTCCCCAGTCAGGGTGTTCACCAAGTCGTGGATCAGCATGTTCGTACAAAGCGGTTCCATCAAACTTAGCAAGTGCCCATTCATCTTTGGGAAAATGTGCAGGAACCCAATCCAAGATGACACCAATACCCGCGTTGTGCAAGGCATCAACTAAAAATCTAAATTCATCAGGCGAACCAAAGCGCGAAGTAGGAGCAAAGAAGGAAGTGACTTGATAACCCCATGAAGGTCCGTAAGGGTGCTCGGTTACTGGCAGAAATTCAACATGTGTGAAGCCTTGTTGTTGAATGTAGTCAACTAATTCAACAGCCAACTCTTTATAACTTAAACCAATTTTCCAAGAACCAAGGTGGACTTCATACACTGATACAGCAGAGCGCCACGGTTGAAACCGGGAACGCTGATCAATCCATGCTTGGTCATTCCATTGGTAATTGGTTTCTTCAACTACCGATGCGGTGAGCGGTGGAATCTCAGTGGCTCGTGCCATGGGATCAGCGTGATCAACCCAGCGACCATCAATCCCACACACTGCAAATTTGTACTTAGTGCCAGCGCCGATGTCTGCAACAAAGATTTCCCAAATTCCAGAGGATCCAATCCGATGCATTTGATGTGCATTGCGATCCCAATAGTTGTGATCACCTATCAATGAAACTGCGTGTGCATTCGGTGCCCACACTGAAAAAGCAGTACCCAGCAATGCGCCGGTTTCGTCACGCTTTACTTGTGCGCCAAGGGCTTTCCAGAGCTGCTCATGGCGGCCTTCTGCGATCAGATACAGATCTAATTCACCAAGTGATGAATGTGGATTAAGAAATGATGCAGGTTGATGGTTCTCTTGGCCTTGACCTTTAAAGAACTTGGAAAAGACGCCCACGTTAGATCTTTACCGAAACAATGTGAGCAACTTTTCCAACTGGACGTGTTGGGTTGAGTGAAACGTAGGTATGAGGATTCCAGGTCATGGTTGAGCCATCTAGCAAATCCTTTGCCTCAAATTCGTTGCTAGAAAAGCCCAACGCATCCATGTTCCAGTGGACCGTTGTTCCTTGGGCAAAGCTTGGATCAAGATTTACTACAACTAGAATCAAATCTTTTCCTTCGCGCTTTGAGTACGCCACGATCGCATCAGAATCTGTATCGTGAAAAGTTAAATTGCGAAGTCGCTGCAGCGCTGGATGCGCCTTGCGGATTGCGTTGAGCTGAGCAACAAATGGTGCAAGAGTTAAACCTTTCTTGCCTGCTCCTTCCCAGTCGCGAACCTTAATTTCATACTTTTCTGAATCCATATACTCTTCGCCGCCTTCTTTAAAGGCGCGGTGTTCGTAGAGTTCATACCCTGCATACATTCCCCACGATGGAGTCAACGTCGAAGCTAAAACTGCACGCAAAGCAAACATGGCGGGGTTTCCGCTTTGCAGATGAAAAGGATTGATATCTGGAGTATTGACCCAAAAGTTTGGTCTAAAGAAAGCACTTGTTCCTTGCGCAACTTCGCGTCCGTAATCAATGATTTCGCTCTTACTTGTTCGCCAAGTGAAGTAGGTATAGGACTGGTGGAATCCAGCCTTACCCAACGCATGCATCATCGCGGGGCGTGTAAACGCTTCAGCTAGAAAAACGACCTCTGGGCTTTCTTTATGCACAGTTGCAAGCACGTCTTGCCAGAAATGCACTGGTTTTGTGTGGGGATTATCAACACGGAAGATCTTTACACCCTTTGAAACCCACAAACGAATGATTCGAAGAACTTCATTTCTAATTCCTTCGTAATCATCATCAAAGTTAATGGGGTAGATGTCTTGATATTTCTTGGGAGGATTTTCAGCGTAAGCAATCGTTCCATCTGCGCGCTTGTTAAACCATTCTGGATTGCTCTTTACCCATGGATGATCAGGTGAAGTCTGCAGCGCTAAATCCATGGCGATTTCTAAACCTTGTTTACCAGCCGCCTTTACAAAATCTTCAAAATCTTTCATGGTTCCAAGTGCGGGATTAATTGCATCGTGCCCACCATCTGAATTACCGATTGCCCAAGGGACTCCACAATCATCTGGCTGTGCATCAAGGGTGTTGTTCTTACCTTTGCGATGTGCAATACCAATTGGATGAACCGGTGGCAGGTACAAAACATCAAAACCCATTGCGGCCACACCCGGCAAACGCTTTGTTGCTGTTGCAAATGTTCCACTGACCACTGTGCCGTCAGCATTTTTGATCGCACCTTCACTGCGAGGGAAAAATTCATACCAAGATCCAACTAAGGCACGATCGCGATCTGCTCGAACCGGATATTTTTCGGATTCTCCAGTAACAGTTCGGTACTGCGATGTGCTTGCTGCTTTGATAACAAAGTAAAAATCACCTTCGGCCGGAACCGTAAATTGGCCTTCATACCGATCGGTTCCTGGCCAACGCTGGATTAGTGGCTGGCAATCAACCATCTTTTCTTTTGCATTGTAAAGACAAACTTCGGCGGTAAGGGTTTCGTGGCCTTCAATAATGATTGTTGCAGATACAGAAATAGTTTCTTGTGCGATCGCCTTTACCGCAACAAATTCTCCCCCGAAGAAAACCGCGGGGGAGATATCTGTGATTGGAATTCTAGAGATCAACCCGATCCTTCTGTATTGCCAGCATCTGCAGCTGAGACGTCATGGATACGATACTTATCCATCGCCTGCGTGACAATGCTTTGCTTGATTTCAC
>CAYMNN010000017.1:0-14831 GCA_964391815.1 uncultured Candidatus Planktophila sp. | reverse complement strand
CACATGGGCCTTTGAAGCCCAGGGTCCAGGATCGATACCTGGTGGCGGAGCCACCGATAGACTTCACTCGTGACCGTACAAACCGTGATCGTCCTCGCCGCCGGTGAAGGCACACGAATGAAATCGGCAACTCCTAAGGTGCTTCACAGCGTTGCAGGCCGTTCACTACTTGGACATGTACTGCACGCAACTAATCAACTTTCACCAAGCCAGCTGTGTGTTGTTGTTGGTTCAGGACGCGAAGCCGTTGAAGCCCACATCGCACAGATTGCACCAAAGGCCACAACTGTTTTCCAGGAACACCGCGGTGGTACCGGCCATGCTGCGCAATTAGCGCTCGCAGGTATTGCGCCAAAAGGAACAGTTTTAATTCTTGCTGGTGACACCCCACTTTTATCTGGTGATTCTTTGGCTCAGTTTGTTGCTGCGCATACATCAGGAAAATTTGCAGCATCGGTACTGACTGCTGAACACCCAGATCCAACTGGTTATGGCCGCATCATCCGCGATGACAATGACGAACTATTGCGAATCGTTGAAGAAAAAGATGCGACAGATGATGAAAAGTTTGTTTTTGAAATTAACAGCGGTGTGTACGCATTTGATGGCGAAAAACTTGCGGCATCTATCGGAAAGCTCACCAACGCGAACGCCCAAGGCGAACTGTATTTAACTGACGTGATCGGAATTCTAAAGTCGGCTGGTGAATCAATTGCCGCAATCATGATTGATGACTTCACCGAAACTCTTGGCGTTAATGATCGAGTTCAGTTGGCCGAAAGCGCCGCCATGCTGCGCGATCGCATCAACGATCAGTGGATGCGCGCAGGTGTAACAATCATCGATCCAACAACCACCTGGATTGATGCAACTGTAGAACTTTCCAATGATGTGACGATTCACCCGGGCACCGCGTTGCTGGGTTCAACAAAGGTGGCAACTGGCGCTGTTATTGGGCCTCGTTCAACTCTGACTGATTGCATAGTCAAAGAAGGCGCAGCGGTTCTGGAATCAATCGCCCTGCAAACAATTATTGGTGAAGGCGCAACAGTTGGCCCATTTACTTACCTACGCGCTGGAACTCAACTAGGCGATTCCACAAAAGCTGGCGCATTTGTTGAAATGAAGAATTCTGTACTTGGCACTGGATCAAAGGTGCCGCATCTTTCATATGTCGGCGATGCAACTATCGGAGAAGGCAGCAATATTGGCGCTGCAACAATTTTTGTAAATTACGACGGTGTTGAAAAGCATCACACCACTGTTGGCGATCATGTTCGAATCGGCAGCGACACAATGCTTGTAGCCCCTGTAACTATTGGTGATGGTGCATATACAGCGGCGGGTTCAGTGATTACTGAAGATGTTCCGGCCGGAGCAATTGGTGTTGGCAGAGCAAAGCAAAGAAATGTATTAGATTGGGTTCTGCGCAAGCGCCCAGGCAGTAAGTCCGCAATCGCCGCCGAAAAGAAAGGCTAGATACATGAGCGAAATCCGTTTATCTTCTGAAAAGAGATTGCGCCTATTTGCAGGCCGCGGATTTCCCGAGCTAGCCGAAGAAGTCGCAACCGAACTTGGTATTCCACTTACACCAACATCTGCTTATGACTTTGCTAATGGTGAAATTTTTGTTCGCTTTGAAGAATCAGTTCGCGGTTGCGATGCTTTTGTAATCCAAAGCCACACAACTCCGGTCAATAAGCAGATCATGGAACAACTGATCATGGTCGATGCTCTTAAGCGTGCATCTGCAAAACGCATCACAGTTGTTACACCTTTTTATGGTTATGCCCGTCAAGATAAGAAGAGCCGCGGTCGCGAGCCAATCACTGCTCGTTTAATGGCGGATCTTTTTAAGACAGCTGGCGCAGATCGTTTGATGGCCGTTGATCTTCACACATCACAGATTCAGGGCTTTTTCGATGGTCCAGTAGATCATTTGTTCGCTTTGCCAATGCTTGCAAATTATGTTGGCAGCAAGGTTGATCGCACACGTTTAACAATTGTTTCCCCTGACTCAGGTCGAGTACGTGTAGCTGAACGTTGGTCAGATTTATTGGGTGGTTGCCCAATTGCATTTATTCACAAAACTCGTGATCCACGCGTTCCCAACGAATCCATAACTGGACGCGTTGTTGGTGATGTTGTTGGACAAACCTGCGTAGTTATTGATGACATGATCGATACCGCAGGCACAATTACAAAGGCAGTAGAAGCGCTATTTGATGCAGGTGCTGCCGATGTAATCATCGCTGCAACACATGCGGTATTTAGTGGTCCTGCAGTGGATCGCCTGAAGAACTGCCGCGCATCTGAAGTTGTTATTACAAATACCTTGCCGATCTCTGAAGATCAGAAGTTCGACAATCTGACAGTGCTTTCAATCGCTCCACTTCTGGGCCGCGCAATCCGCGAAGTCTTTGAAGATGGATCGGTAACCAGCCTGTTTGATGGTCATTCCTAAGCCTGAATTTGCTTCTTAGCTGGCCCAAAAGATACTGTTCGACCTGTTCCGGCGAGGGTAGCGAATAGCTTTCCGTTATCGACGGGTTAGGGATTTTCTCCTGCTGGAACTTTGTGTACGCACCGAAGAACCAGGACTACTAGGAGACAAAAATGGCAGAAGTAAAGATCGTCGGAACCACTCGTACTGAATTTGGTAAGGGCGCATCACGTCGTGCACGTCGCGATGGTTTAGTTCCTGCAGTTATCTATGGTCACGGAGAAAAGCCTCTACACATCACACTTCCTGCAAAGGAACTTGGCGTTGCTCTCAAGCAGTCAAACGTTCTTTTGGACATCACTATTGATGGCAAGAACGAGCTAACACTTCCAAAGGTAATCGTTCGCGATTTCCTTAAGCAGATCCTTGAGCACGTTGACCTAGTTTTGGTTCGTCGCGGCGAGAAGGTTGTTGTTTCAGTTCCTGTTCACACAGTTGGTGAGCATGATCGTGATGGAATTCTTGAGCACGTACACAACTCAATCGAAGTTCGCGTTGATGCTTCATCAATTCCAAACTTCCTAGAAGTAGATATTCAAGGTCTTGCTTCAGGTTCTTCAAAGTACGCAGCAGATGTTGTCCTTCCAGCAGGTGTCGAACTCGAATCAGATCCAAAGATGATCGTTGTTCACTTGTCAGAGAAGTCGACTGCAGCAGCAGAAGAAACAGCAGCACCAGCAGCAGAAGCAGCAGCTCCTGCAGCAGATGCAGAGAAGAAGGACGCTTAACCCTTAGGCTTTGTTGTTATGACGTGGTTGGTAGTGGGACTGGGTAATCCAGGAGATCAATACGCTGCCACACGTCATAACATCGGCCAGATGGTGATTGATGAACTTGCTCGTCGCCATTCTTTGAAATTTTCTTCACACAAATCACGCACTGAAATTGCCGCTTATAAATTAGAAGCGGGCACACATTCCGTAATTCTTGCAAAATCAAAGAGCTACATGAATGAAACCGGTGGACCTGTAAAAGCGCTAGCTAATTTTTATTCCGTAGAACCGGCAAACATAATTGCTTTGCATGATGAATTAGATATTCCCTTTGCCGCAATTCGCACCAAGTTCGCAGGTGGCGATAATGGCCATAATGGTTTGAAATCAATGACTTCTTCATTTAATGGCCCAGATTATTTCCGCGTTCGCTTGGGTATTGGTCGACCTATGGGTCAGCAAGATCCTGCAGATTTTGTCTTGAAAGCTTTTTCAAAAGTTGAGCAAAAAGATTTAGCCCAATTTATTGATCGTGGCGCAGACGTTGTCGAATCTTTAATTACAAAAGGTTTGGAAGCAACACAGTCTGCTTTTAACAGTTAAATCAACCAGTATTGCGAAGGCCCGCAGCAACACCATTAATGGTCAGTAACAACGCACGGCGCAATAGCGGATCAGCAGAATCTCCTGCATCACGCACTCGCTTGAGCAAATTAACTTGAAGCAAGTGAATCGGTGAAAGATAAGCATCACGAACTTGCAAAGTACGTGCCAAGATCTCTTGATCACCCAACAGGCTTGTCTTCTTAGTCAAGGCAAGAATTTCAGAAACCGTTAGGTCAAACTCTTCCTGAATTTCATCCAAGAAGTGATGAAGCTCGGCAGGCACCAACGCTTCTACGTAACGCTTAGCAAGAGTTAAATCTGTTTTCGCTAAGGTCATTTCAACATTACTAATAAAGGTTGTGAAGAAATGCCACTCTTTGAGCATTTGTGCCAGCAGCGTTGAATGTCCAGCCTCGCGTGCAGCTTTTAAGCCCGAGCCAACCCCAAACCAACCAGGAACAATTTGTCGCGACTGGGTCCAGCCAAATACCCACGGAATCGCACGTAATGAATCAAGACCACCTGCAGCATCTGGACGTCTAGATGGACGTGAACCTAAGAACAGCTCACCTAACTGCTCAACCGGAGTCGATGAATAAAAATAAGCAGGCAGATCTGGTTGCTGAATCAACGCGCGATAACGCTTAAATGATGAATCACTTACTAGCTGCATGCATTCGCCCCATGCCGCAAGCTCTTCCTTGCTTTGGCGTGGTCCGCGATTAAGAATGGTTGCTTCAAGGGATGCGGCAAGAGTTAATTCGACATTCTCGCGAGCAAGAGATGCAAGTGCGTACTTATCGCTAATAACTTCACCTTGTTCAGTCATTTTGATTTGTCCATCAACTGAACCCCAAGGCAAAGCGATTAAGGCTTCATATGTAGGTCCGCCACCGCGGCCGACTGAACCACCACGACCATGGAACAAGCACAACTTCACGCCATGCTTAAGGGCAACATCGCGCAAAGAACGTTGAGCTCGATGAATTTCCCATTGGCTAGTAGCGATACCGGCATCTTTATTGGAATCTGAATAACCAAGCATTACTTCTTGTACATCGCCACGCAGTGCAACGATTGCGCGATATGCCGGGTTGCTCAAAAGCTTTTCCAAAATTTCTCCGGCAGCACGTAGTTCAGCAACAGTTTCCAGAAGAGGCGCAAAGCCAATTCGCGCTTTCTTTTCCTTCAGTGAAACCAGACCTGCTTGTTGAGCGATAACAACGGCTGCAATCAAATCATCAGCACCCTTTGTCATTGACACGATGTAGGTCTCAATTGCCTCTGGGCCAAATCGATCAATCAAATCATTGATTGCGATAAAAGTATCAACCGTCTTTTTGCCTAATGCATCTAGCTGATTCGTTTCAAAACGCGCATCATCTGCCAGGAATTTGGTCAGAATTTCAAACTTTTCTTCATGTGATTTTTCTAAGTATCCACTGACGGCGGTAATCTGCTTAAGCACATTGTGATGCGCATCTGAGTGTTCACGCACATCCATGGTTGCGTGATTGATTCCAAAAGCTGCAATTGTCCTAATAGTGCGCTCAAGTAGGCCTGTAGCAATTAGTTCGCCGCGGTGAGCCAATAGCGAATCTCGCATTAAAACTAAATCGGCCAAAAGCTCTGCAGTGTTTGCATAATCACGGTTTGGGACGTGGGGAGCGTTCTTTGCGTGACGATCACGAGTAAATGCCAAACGGTGAACTATTGCTGTGGCCTTTAAACGGTAAGGCTCTTCAGCATTAAGGCGCAGGAATCGAGGCTCAAACTCTGGGATGTGCTTTAGATCTTTTTCAACTGATGCCGATAGTTCTGGAGTAGCCCCAACGATCTTTGTAGAAACTGACAACATCTGGCGCAAAGCATTCATCGCAGCGATAGTCACACGAATAGCGTGTGAAACCTGAAGCTCCATCGCATCTGTAGTTACTTCGGCGGTGATGTTTGGGTTTCCATCGCGATCGCCACCGATCCAGTTACCGAAAGACAGTGGGCGAGCAGTAATCGGAACCTCAACATCGATTCGCTTCATTTCTTTAGCAAAGTCATTTAAAACTTCTGGCACAGTTTCGGTGAATAAATCATCTAGATAGTACAAAGCGTTAAGCGCTTCATCTAGCGGTTCAGGTCGTCCTAATCGCAATTCATCGGTTTGCCATAACAAATCAACAGTTTCGGCAAGGCGCTCTTGTTGCGATGGATTGCGCGGATCATCAAGTAAATCTGCGATGCTGCCTAATTTGTTAAGAACTGATCTACGTGCTGCCTCTGTTGGGTGGGCGGTAAAAACTGGGCGAACCGACATCGCACTGACCCATTCGGTAATTTCTTCTTTAGTTAATTCATGTCCAGGAGTTTGTGCTTTCAGCGCAGCTTCGATTCGATCTACTGCGCGAGCTAACCACGAACCACCTGTAGCTCTTGCCTCTGCCAGTACGCGCGCACGGTGCACTTGTTCTGCCACATTTGCTAAATGGAAATATGTACTAAATGCACGAACAAGTTGAACTGAATCTTCAACTGATAACTGCCCAAGAATTTCTTCGCCGCTTCCTTCGCGGACCGCCTTGCGAACTTGCTCTACAAGAGCCAATAGTTCTGGGCCTTCTTGGCGAACAAGGGTTTGACCTAAAAGATCTCCAAGACGACGCACATCGCTGCGAAGATCTGCATCATCGGCAGCGATACGGCTTGGGCTCATTGGGCAATCCTCTCAGGTAACGCCTCGTAGCAAAACTAAATTAGACTTTACGCATTCAGCCCCCCTCCTTTGGAGTTGGGGCCTAACTGCATTGGAGAGTAATTATGCGCGGGTTAATTCCAGCCTTGCCACTTAATTCCGATGCGTCTCATATCGTGGCACCCCAATCGCTCTATCCCTTTCTCTTGGCGGCTAGAGCGCAGACCCATCCTTTGTTAGTTGTCACTAGTTCAAGTCGTAGCTCAGAAGATCTAGTTAATGAATTACGCGAGCTCCATGACAACGTTCTGGAATTTCCAGCTTGGGAAACATTGCCCCATGAACGTTTAAGTCCCCGAAGCGACACCGTTGCTCGAAGAATCCAAACGCTTTATGCACTCAAGAAATCACACACTATAAATCCAATTGTTGTTACACCTGTTCGCGGTGCAATTCATCGAATCATTAGCCAGCTAGGCAAGTTGCCACTGCTTGAATTAAAAATCGGTAAAGAGCAATCTCTAGATGAACTAGTACGCCACCTTTCAGCTTTAGCGTATTCAAGAACTGATTTAGTAGAACGCCGTGGTGAATTTGCAGTTCGCGGTGGAATCGTAGATTTGTTTTTGCCACTTAGCCATCATCCAATTCGCATTGATTTCTTTGGCGATGAGATTGAAGACTTGAGCTACTTTGAAGTCGCAGATCAACGAACTTTCCAAACTGTAGCGGGCAGCGTTGAAATCTATCCCTGTCGCGAACTTTTGCTATCTAACGAAACAAAACACCGTGCACTTGAAATTGCAGATCAATACCCAGCGGCATCTGAAATGCTGAGCAAGATCGCTGAAGGAATCACCTTTGAAGGCATGGAATCCCTGATCCCATTATTAATTGAGCAGACGGAAAGTCTTTTGACCCGAATGCCGGCGAACACACAAATCATTTTTATTGATGAACAACGCATTAAATCTCGAGCAGCTGATTTACTGGCAACAAACGAAGAGTTTCTCAATGCTTCTTGGTCTAACGCGGCCATGGGTGGATCTGCTCCATTGCACGATGGTGCTGGTACGTATATGGACTGGGAAGAACTTTTTGCCGAGATAACTAAAGCTGGCATGAGCGCTAATGAGCTCAGTCCATTTGGAACTGATTTGGATCCTGAAACTACATTTTTGGATTTTGCAGCAATCGATCCCATGCGCGGTGATGTGGAACGCGCAATTGAAACCTTGCGACAAGCATTAGCTGAACAACGAACCGTCGTTTTTGCAACCCACGGACACGGAATGTTGGAACGTTATGCAGGAATTCTGCGTGGAGCTGATTTACCAGTACAGATTTCCGAAAAGCTAACTACTGCGCCAACAAAGGGAAGTATTCACTTAACCACATCGGTTATCGCCCATGGTTTTGAAAGTGCAACCGATCAAATCTTCTTCATGACTGAACGAGATTTAACGGGCAGCAAAGGAAGCGTGAAAGATGGCGAACGTTTACCGTCAAAGCGTAAACAAGCCATTGATCCATTAGAGCTTGCTGCCGGTGATTATGTTGTCCATGAACAGCACGGAATCGGTCGCTATGTTGAATTGTTGCAACGCACAGTTGCAGGTGTCACACGCGAATACTTAATCATTGAATACGCACCAGCAAAGCGTGGTCAACCGGGGGACAGAATCTTTGTTCCAACTGATGCACTTGAGCAAGTTTCCAAATATGTTGGCGGTGAAACACCCACAGTGCACCGAATTGGTAGCGGTGAATGGCAAAAGGCAAAAGGTCGAGCACGTAAAGCGGTTCGCCAAATTGCTGGTGAACTGATTCGCTTATACGCAGCCCGAACTAGTTCGCCCGGCTTTGCTTTTTCTCCAGATACTCCGTGGCAGCGCGAACTTGAAGATTCGTTTTCGTACATTGAAACTCCGGACCAGCTGTCAACTATTAATGAAGTGAAGCAAGATATGGAACGCCCATACCCGATGGATCGAATCATCTGTGGTGATGTGGGATATGGAAAAACAGAGATCGCGATTCGTGCGGCGTTTAAAGCGGTGCAAGATGGAAAACAAGTGGCGGTTTTAGTTCCAACAACCTTGTTGGTGCAACAGCACACAAAGACTTTTGCCGAACGCTATGCCGGCTTTCCACTTAAGGTAGCTGGGCTATCTCGATTTAATTCAGCCAAAGAGAGCAAGGAAATCCTGGAGCAACTGGCAGCCGGAACTGTTGATGTTGTTGTTGGAACCCACCGAATTTTGTCTAACGATGTTCAATTCAAAGATCTTGGTTTAGTTGTTGTTGATGAAGAGCAACGTTTTGGCGTAGAACAAAAGGAATCTCTGAAGAAACTGCGCACAACCGTTGATGTGCTTGCGATGTCTGCAACCCCTATTCCGCGCACACTTGAAATGGCAGTTACTGGAATCCGCGAAATGTCGACCATCACAACGCCACCAGAAGAGCGCCACCCGATTCTTACCTACGTAGGCCCGGCAGAAGAGGCGCAAATTACCGCAGCCATTCACCGTGAACTTTTACGAGACGGACAGATTTTTTATCTACATAATCGCGTCGACACAATCGATAAGACTGCCATGCGGCTTAAGGAGCTAGTCCCCGAAGCCAGAATTCGAATTGCACATGGCCAAATGTCAGAAGGTGAATTAGAAGATGTCATTCTGGCGTTCTGGAATCGAGATTTTGATGTTTTGGTCTGTACGACAATTGTCGAAAGCGGTTTAGATATTCAAAATGCCAATACCTTGATTGTCGAACGTGCTGATCGTTTTGGTTTGTCACAACTTCATCAGTTACGTGGCCGTGTAGGTCGCGGACGAGAACGTGCTTATGCCTATTTCTTGTATTCAAACGACGAACCTTTATCTGAACTTGCACACGAGCGGCTAAAGACAATTGCAACAAATACAGATCTGGGTTCGGGTATGCGGGTTGCGTTGAAGGATCTTGAAATCCGTGGTGCAGGAAATTTATTGGGCGGCGAACAATCGGGACACATTGCAGATGTTGGCTTTGATTTATACATGCGAATGGTCGGAGAAGCGGTTCAGGAGTACAAATCCGGAATCATTGAAACTGAAGAAAAAGTTTCTGAATGCAAAGTCGAATTACCAATCAATGCGCACTTGTCATCTGACTATGTTCCAGGTGAGCGCTTGCGACTAGATCTTTATCGACGTTTAGCTGATGTAAAAGCACCAAGTGATGTAGCTTCAATCGAAGCAGAATTAATTGATCGTTTCGGTGATTTGCCTGATGAAGCTAAAGCGTTGTTAGGTGTTGCTGCTTTGCGAGCACAAGCAAAGGCTGCAAAGTTGACCGAAGTTGTGGTTCAAGGAAAATTCCTTCGCCTTGCACCGTTGGTTCTGCCTGAATCACGACAGTTACGTTTGACACGTTTATACCCAGGCTCTCTCTATAAGGGTGCAGCAAGCACAGTTTTAGTGGCCCTTCCAAAGGCTTCCTCTTGGAATCCGTCACAGAGTGCGCCTGAAATAGTGGATACTTCTCTCCTGGCCTGGGTCACTGAGGCCGTACATCAATTAAGCGATGCACCGAAAGCGAGTACAGAATGAAGAAGATCCTGGCAATCACCGCGGCAGTAGCAACCTTTCTATTGGCGGGATGCTCACAAATAGGTGCAGCGGCAACAGTGGGCGATACAAAGATCACTCAAGCACTTGTTCAAGGAAGTGTTGAAGCGATTCTTTCTGAGCGCGCAAAGGTCGATACATCGCAGATGCAGCTAGAAACTGGCGCAACGCTTAACGTTTCACAACTTCGCTTTCATCTTCTAGGAACACTGTTACGCGAACTTGGTCAAGAACTAGACCTCAACGTAACTAAGGCAGAAATCGATACCCGTCGTGCCAGCATTTTGGAACAAGTCGGCGGCGAAGCAGGACTTCCTAACGCACTAGTTAATGCTGGAATCGCACCTCAAGATTTAGATCGCTACATCGAAGCAATTGCTTACTCTGACAAAATCAGCCAGAAGCTAGTTGCAGCCGGTGTTACCGAAGATCAGCTCGGTGCAGAAATTCAGAAGCTAGTTGTTGCTAAGTCGAAAGAGATTGGCGTAACTGTTAATCCTCGCTACGGCAAGTGGGACCCAACAACTGCTGATGTAGTTCCTGCAGATTCTGCCGAATCAGCTGTTACTCCTTCCGGCAAATAACCTTTACGAATATGCAAGGTTCACAGCTTCAACGACTTGTTGAAGTCATGAATACTTTGCGTTCTCCTGGTGGATGCCCATGGGATGCAGAACAAACTCATGAATCTCTTTTAAAGTATTTACTAGAAGAGTCCTACGAATTTGTTGATGCAGTTCAATCTGACAATCGGGTTGATATGCGCGAAGAACTGGGCGATGTTTTGCTACAGGTTTATTTCCACGCACGTATGGCACAAGAACATCCAACCGATCCATTTTCAATCGAAGATGTTGCCCAAGGAATTGCAGATAAGTTGATTCGCAGACACCCCCATGTATTTGCCGGTGTCGAAGTTCGCGATTCGCAGGAAGTTCTTGAAAATTGGGAAGAGATAAAGAAAAAGGAAAAGGGTCGCACCTCACCCCTTGATGGAGTTGCGATGTCGCAGCCCGCACTTCCTTTAGTAGAAAAGCTTTTATATCGCGCTGAAAAATACGGTGTTGACGTCAAGACTCCTGATTCAGTATCGATTGATGGGCCAGCTGATGAAAGCGCTGTAGGACAAGCCCTAGTGGCCGTTATTGCGTGGGCACATGCCAACGGAATCGATGCAGAAGCGGCCCTTCGCAAGGAAGCCATGCGGATCAGCCAAGAGATTGGGCCCGCCTAGTTCGCTATTGGTTCACGGTAGACTTTGTTTATTGAAGTACATGCCATTTCAGCGTTGAGGTCGGCAAAGGTTGAGCACGCAGACCTTAATAAACCAGTAGTTAATTAGTTTGAGGAGAAACGCAATGGCGATTATCGAAGCATTAGGTGCCCGTGAAATTCTTGATTCCCGTGGAAATCCAACGGTTGAAGTCGAAATCCAATTAGAAGATGGCACACAAGCACGCGCAGCAGTTCCAAGCGGTGCATCAACTGGTGCATTTGAAGCTGCTGAACTTCGCGATGGTGGCAAGCGCTACTTAGGTAAGGGTGTTGAAAAAGCTGTTGCTTTTGTTAATGACGAAATCGGCCCAGAGATTATTGGTTTTGATTCACAAGATCAGCGCTTGATTGATACTGCGATGATCGAACTAGATGGCACAAAGAACAAGTCACGACTTGGTGCAAATGCAATCCTTGGTGCTTCACTAGCTGTTGCTAAGGCATCAGCTGATTCTTCAGATCTTTCACTGTTCCGCTACTTAGGTGGACCAAATGCACATGTGCTTCCAGTTCCAATGATGAACATTCTTAACGGTGGCGCACACGCAGATACAAATGTTGATATTCAAGAGTTCATGATCGCGCCAATTGGTGCGCCAACATTCCGCGAATCAGTTCGCTGGGGCGCAGAGATTTACCACGCGCTGAAATCTGTTCTCAAGAAGCGTGGCCTTGCAACATCTGTTGGCGATGAAGGTGGATTTGCTCCAAACCTTGATAGCAACCGTGCAGCCCTTGATTTAATTCTGGAAGCTATCGAAGCTGCAGGGTTTAAGCCAGGTAAGGAAATTGCTCTGGCCATGGATGTTGCTGCAACCGAATTCCACGAAAACGGTAAGTACAACTTTGAAGGCGCAGTAAAGACATCTGATGAAATGATCGCGTATTACACCTCTTTGGTAGATGCCTACCCAATCGTTTCAATCGAAGATCCTTTGAATGAAGAGGACTGGGCTGGTTGGACTGAGATGACTAAGGTCCTTGGTTCACGTATCCAGATCGTTGGAGATGATCTATTTGTTACTAACCCAGAGCGTTTAGCGAAGGGAATCGCAGGAAACACTGCGAACGCGCTTCTTGTTAAGGTAAATCAGATTGGAACTCTTACAGAGACAATCGATGCAGTAGAAATGGCACACCGTGCTAACTACCGCAGCATGATGAGCCACCGTTCAGGTGAAACAGAAGACACAACAATTGCTGACTTAGCTGTTGCGCTTAACTGCGGACAGATCAAGACAGGTGCACCTGCACGTACCGAACGCGTTGCTAAGTACAACCAGCTTCTTCGAATTGAAGAAGAATTAGCTGAGGGTGGTCGTTACGCGGGTCGTGACGCTTTCCCACGCTTTAAGGGATAAGAATTAGCTATGGCACGTCGACAACTGCGCTTTGGTCGCCGCCGTACCTCTAATCGCGTTTTAGCGCTGTCTGCAATCTTCTTTGTTCTTGCCTTAACTATTGCGCCTCCCGTGAAGCATTACTTCACGCAACGTGCACAAATCAGTGCATTAAAGGCGCAACTTTCTGCAGATAATTCCGCATTGCAGAAAGCGCGTGAAGAGTTATTGCTTTGGCAAGACCCTGAATACATCAAGTCGCAAGCACGCGAACGTTTGCACTTTGTTTTGCCAGGAGAGCGTCAATACATAGTTACCGAAGGTGATTCAGTTGGTAATCAACCAAGTTCAACAAAGATTGCTAGCTCATTAGCTGACGGACAACCGTGGTATTCACGATTGATCGCATCCATTAGCGAAACCGGCAATTAATGCGCGAAGTTACTCAAGCAGACCTTGATTGCATTCAAACGCAACTAGGTCGCACTCCAAGAGATGTGCATGCGATCGCATATCGCTGCCCATGTGGCAAGCCTGCAGTTGTTGAAACTCCACCTCGGCTTGAAGATGGCACACCTTTTCCAACTTTTTACTACGCAACCTGCCCTCGTTTAACTGCCGTCATTTCGACCCTTGAAACAACTGGGTTAATGGGTGAAATGAATGAACGCCTAGAAAATGATCCTGAATTAGCTGGTGCTTATCACGCAGCTCATGATGATTACATCGCATCACGTTCTGCTCTTGGCATTGATGTTCCAGAAGTTAATGATGTTTCAGCTGGTGGAATGCCTACCCGCGTTAAGTGCTTACATTCACTGGTTGCACACTCACTATCTGCTGGCCCGGATGTAAATCCATTGGGCGATGAAGCTCTAGCCAAGCTACCTGAATGGTGGAAGAACAACCCATGCGAGTAGCAGCGATTGATTGCGGAACAAATTCAATTCGTTTACTGATTGCAGATATCGATGGAAACAACTTTCGTGAAGTTGTGCGCGATATGGAAATCGTCCGTTTAGGACAAGGTGTCGATGAAACCGGCCAATTCCACCCTGATGCAATAACCAGAACACTTGCCGCAGTTGATAAGTTTGCTGCGGAGATTGCCAAGCGCGGTGTAGAAAAGATTCGTTTTTGCGCAACTAGTGCCACTCGCGATGCAACCAATCGACACTTGTTTGTCGATGGCGTGCGTGAGCGTTTAGGTATCGAACTAGAAGTAATAACAGGTGATGAAGAAGCCGCACTTTCATTTGCTGGTGCGATCAAGGATTTGGATCCATCTAATGGCCCATTCTTAGTCGTTGACATTGGTGGTGGCTCGACAGAGTTTGTCTTTGGAACCTCGACGGTTGAAGCCGCCCGAAGCGTCAATATTGGTTGCGTGCGAATGACTGAAAGACACTTTGCTTCAGATCCAGCAACTACCCAACAAATTGAATCAGCACGAAGCGATATTCAAGCAGCAATTGCTCAAGCTGCTGCCGTAGTGCCAATTACTACGGCAAAAACCTTGGTTGCAGTTGCAGGCACTGCAACTACGGTCGCAGCTGCAGCGTTAGAACTGCCCGAATATGATCGCTATGCGATTCACCTTTCAAGAATAAGCGCGCAACAAACCCATGCCGCCGCCGCAATGTTTGCCACAAGCACTCGCGAACAACGTTTAGCTCTTGGATACATGCACCCAGGACGAGTAGATGTAATTGCAGCAGGCTCACTTGTGCTGTCAGAAATCATGAAGGCAACTGGGGCTAGCGAATTTGTAGCATCTGAATCAGATATTTTGGATGGAATGGCATTTTCTCTTGCCCGCAATTAAATCCATAAAGCTTCTAGACCAAAAGATTGTTGCCTGTAGAAAGTGTCCACGCTTGGTGCAATGGCGCGAAGAAGTCGCGGTTGTAAAACGTAAGTCATATGAAAATGAAAAATACTGGGGCAAACCAGTTCCAGGCTTTGGGCCAACTGATGCACGAATTGTGATCGTTGGTTTGGCACCTGGTGCACATGGTGCCAACAGAACCGGTCGCATCTTTACCGGAGACTCATCAGGGGATTGGCTTTATAAAGCTCTTCACAAGAACG
>CAYMNN010000016.1:0-14918 GCA_964391815.1 uncultured Candidatus Planktophila sp. | reverse complement strand
CCTTTGATTCTTGAAACTCCAGGCATGGAACCAGAACATGGCAAGGAAGTTGCCTTATTAAAGAAGTTGCGCGGCTAATGACTGCTCGTCATCAACTTCAACTCAAGCTGGCTCCTTGGGCCTTGTTGTCAGTAGCTGCCGCTTGGGGTTTTGCTTTCGTTGTTATGAAAGATGCGATCCAAAGGCAAAGCGTCAATAACTTTCTTTTCACCCGCTTTGCTTTAGCTGTTCTTGTGATGCTCTTGATTCGTCCCCAAACAGTTAAACATTTCAATAAAGATTTATTGCAGCGGGGATCTTTAGCGGGCATCTTTCTAGGCTTTGGGTACATCTTTCAAACTCTGGGCCTAGAGCGAACAGGTGCAGCGATTACCGGATTTATCACTGGTTTATATGTTGTTCTAACGCCGCTTCTGGCGTGGCTTGTACTGAAAGAGAAGATCACGCGCTTTGTCTGGCTCTGCATCATGGTTGCAACAGTTGGTTTGGCATTGTTATCTGTCCGAGGATTCTCAGTTGGTATTGGTGAAATGCTGGTTTTGGCCAGCGCACTTTTCTTTGCTGCTCACATTATTGCTTTAAGCAAATGGTCTTCTGGTCGCGATGTGTATGCCATGACAGTTGTTCAACTAGCCATGTGTGGTTTATTGGCAGGCATCGCATCTATTCCTGGTGGTTATGCCCCGCCACCAGATTCTGGAGTTTGGGCGGTGGTTATCTTTACCGCCGTCTTTGCAACTGCCATTGCCTTCATTATTCAAACCTGGTCTCAGGCCCACATGAGCGCAACCAAGGTTGCCGTCATTTTGACCATGGAAGTTGTTTTCGCTGCAGTCTTTGCAATCTTCTTTGGCGGCGAAAGGTTGACGCTGCAAAGTGCATTAGGCGGAATCCTTGTCGTTGTCGCTATGTATTTGATTGTGCTGAAGGAACAGAAGTAGGCTGATGTAATGGCAATTGACCTAAGAAGTGACACTGTTACTCGACCATCGGCAGCAATGCGCGAAGCAATTGCGCAGGCACCGGTTGGCGATGATGTTTACAGTGATGACCCAACGGTTAATTCCCTTGAAGAACGCGTTGCCGCCATGTTTGGCAAGGAAGCTGGGTTGTTTACACCAACTGGTTCGCTTGCAAATCAATTAGCTATTCGTATGTTGGTGGCTCCTGGCGAAGAGTTAATCGCAGAAACCAATAGCCATATTGTGCGCGCAGAACTTGGCGCTGCCGCAGTTTTTAGTGGAATAACTACCCGAACCTTTCCTGCCAAGCATGGTTTACTCAATGCAGCAGACGCCCTTGAAATTGCTCGTCCCAATAGCGGGCCGTATCTAGTTTCAACTACGGCTATCGCTGTAGAAAATACCCACAACTTTGGTGGCGGAACTGTGCAACCAATTACTGAGATCGCTGCTCTTCGAAAAGGTGCCGATGAATTAGGTCTGGCACTTCACTTAGATGGTGCGCGCATCTGGAACGCTCACGTTGCATCTGGTGTTTCATTTACTGAATACGGTAAATACTTTGACACGATTTCAGTGTGCTTATCTAAGGGATTAGGTGCACCAGTTGGTTCGGTCATGCTTTCCACAAAAGAGCGCGTAGCAAAAGCTCGCGTGTGGCGTAAGCGTTACGGTGCTGGAATGCGTCAAGTTGGATTGTTGGCAGCCGGTGCGCATTACGCACTAGATAACAACATCACTCGCTTGTCTGAAGATCACCGTCGTGCTCAAGAGTTAGCGAAGGCAATCGCTGCCATTGATTCTTCACTGATTGATCCGGCAACAGTGCATACAAACATTGTTGGCTTGGATCTTGCCGGGCTTCCGATTGCTGCCGCAGAGCTTGCTGCGCGTTGTAAAGATGCCGGTTTATGGATTAGCGCACTAGGCCCAAAGTATGCGCGCCTAGTTACTCATTTAGATTTTGATGATGCGCAATGTGCCCAAGCTATTGAAATTTTAAAGAAAGCCCTCGTGGCTTAAAAGCCACTGCTTCTTATCAACACCGTAAGCATAATTTCCTAACGCTCCCCCAGTTTTTACAACGCGGTGGCAGGGAACAACCAGCATGATCGCATTGTTTGCACAGGCGCTTCCAGCAGCTCTAACTGCAGCAGGGCTTCCAGCTTTTTCAGCCAAGTCGGCATAGGACCAAGTTTTTCCCGGTGCAATCTTTCGCATCGCTTTCCATGCTGCTTGTGAAAATGCAGCTCCTGGTTGGCGGACCTTAATTCCGTTGAGCGCAGTTAAGTCTCCGTCAAAGTAATCATGAATCAGATCTGAAATCACTGGAATTGATTTAACAACCTTTACATCGCGACCAGCTTTAAAGGCCGAAAAAGTTGAAAGATTTGCGCCAATTAGAATTTGATCATCGGCCAATAAATTGAGGATACCGACTGGTGTCTTATGAGAAGTTATGAAAAGTGGCACAGGCCAAAATTAGCGATCGCGCAACATTTCAGCAACTAAAAAGGCTAGCTCTAGCGATTGAGCATGATTAAGGCGTGGGTCGCACGCTGTTTCATATCGTGAAGCCAAGTCTTCGTGTGAAATCTGTTCGCCGCCGCCAACGCACTCGGTCACATCATCACCAGTTAGTTCGATGTGAACTCCACCCGGATGAGTGCCTAAAGCTTTGTGAACTTCAAAGAATCCCTTTACTTCATCCATGACATCGTCAAAGCTGCGTGTTTTGTAGCCAGATGGTGCTTCGTAGGTATTGCCATGCATTGGATCGCATACCCACAGCACCTTGGCACCTGACTTTGTTACACCATCAACTAGTGCAGGCAAGATTTCGCGGATGTTCTTAGCGCCCATGCGTGTAATAAATGTAATGCGGCCAGGCTCGCGGTTTGGATCTAACTTGTCGATTAATGCAAGCGCATCTTCAACAGTGGACTTTGGCCCAAGTTTGATACCGATTGGATTGCGAACCTTTGATGCAAAATCAACATGAGCACCATCTAATTGACGAGTACGCTCGCCAATCCAGATGAAGTGTCCTGAAACATCGTAGGCATCGCCGGTACGTGAATCAATACGGGTAAGCGCCTTTTCGTATTCCATGATCAAAGCTTCGTGGCTGGCAAAGAAATCAACAGACTTGAAACTTTCAGGATCTACTCCTGCAGATTTCATGAACGCTAAAGCGCGACCGATTTCATCTGCCATTTTTTCGTAGCGATCGCCAACCTTTGAATCGCGAATAAAGCCCTTGTTCCATTCGTGCACCTGGCGAAGATCGGCAAAACCACCTTGTGTAAATGCGCGTACTAAATTCAGTGTCGCCGCAGATGTGTTGTACACACGGACCAAACGCATTGGATCTGGCGTACGTGCCTTTTCCGTAAATTCAATGTCGTTAACTGCATCCCCACGGTAGGCGGGAAGCTTTACATCCCCACGAGTCTCAAACTCACTTGATCGTGGCTTAGCAAACTGTCCAGCCATGCGACCGACTTTGATAACCGGAAGGCTTGAGTAGTACTGCAAAACTGCTGCCATCTGAAGAATTGTTTTAATGCGATTTCGAATTGAATCTGCGGTGGCTGAAACAAAAGTTTCTGCGCAATCACCACCTTGTAACCAAAATGCTTTACCTTCTGCAGCTAACGCGATTCGAGCTTTGAGATCATCACATTCACCAGCAAAGACAAGCGGTGGCAAAGCTTTGAGCTCGGCAACTGCAGCCTTTACTTGTGGACCATCTGGTCCACCTGGCCAGGTTGGTTGCTGAGCAGCAACAAGGCCAGGTGTGAACAGAGTGTCTAACTTAGTGCTCGAATTCGAGTTCATTGGAGAAGTGTAGAGAGTTCACAGGTCATTGCGCGGGGCAATTATCCGAAGAAGATCTCTGATTCCTTGTATAGCTCCAAAGGCACGGTCTTTAGCTTTTCAGTCGCAGTTGCCAAAGGCACACGAGCAATGTTTGTGCCGTGTAGCGCAACCATCTTGCCCCAGTCACCTTCGTGAGCAGCGGTGATTGCATGGAGACCAAAGCGAGTAGCAAGAACGCGGTCAAATGCAGTTGGAGTACCACCACGTTGGATGTGACCCAATACAGATGTACGAGCTTCCTTACCTGTTCTCTCTTCGATCTGGCCAGCTAGCCAATCACCAATACCTGAAAGCTTTACGTGGCCAAAGGCATCAAGGGTCTGATCCTTTGTGACCATGTCGCCATCTTGAGGAATCGCACCTTCTGCAATAACGATGATTGGTGCGTAGTGCGACTTAAAGCGTGATTCGACCCATTCGCAAACTTTTTCAACTGAGAACTTTTGCTCTGGAATCAAAATACAGGTTGCGCCACCTGCAAGACCTGAGTGAAGTGCAATCCAACCTGCGTGACGACCCATAACTTCTACGATCAATGCGCGATGGTGTGATTCTGCAGTTGTGTGCAGACGGTCAATTGCTTCAACTGCAATGTTCACAGAAGTATCAAAACCAAATGTGTAGTCAGTGTTGTTGAGGTCGTTATCGATTGTCTTTGGAACACCAATAACCTTGACGCCAAGTGCGTCGAGCTTTGTTGCAACACCAAGAGTGTCTTCGCCACCGATTGCGATCAATGCATCGATGCCAGCCTTTTCAAGATTTTCCTTAATCTTTTCTACGCCACCCTCGATCTTGAAAGGGTTAGTACGTGATGAACCAAGGATGGTTCCACCGCGAGGCAAAATGCCGCGAGTTACTTCGATGTTCAAAGGCATTGTTAGACCTTCTAGAGGTCCTTTCCAGCCATCACGGAAACCAACAAACTCGTGACCGTACTCTTTAACACCTTTACGAACTACGGCGCGGATAACCGCGTTAAGACCAGGGCAATCTCCGCCGCCAGTGAGGACACCAATACGCATGATTTACTCCAACAATTTTATTGTTTGATTGTGTGGCTCAAATAATTTCCGCCACCTGTGGTCAACGCTGACTGGCACAGTCTAGCCTTGCCCCATGGCTAATCGACAACTTATCGCCGGCGTGGATTCCTCAACACAATCTGTGAAGGTTGTTATTCGTGATGCTCATACGGGTGAATTAGTACGACAGGGACGCGCCTCACACCCTGACGGCACCGAAGTCGATCCGGCGCATTGGCTTTCTGCTATTCATTCAGCTTTTAAGGATGCTGGTGGATTAGATGATGTCGAAGCAATTTCAATTGCAGGACAACAACATGGAATGGTCGCTTTGGATTCTGCTGGCGAAGTTATTCGGCCGGCACTTTTGTGGAATGACACACGCTCTGCACAGGAAGCCGACGATCTGAACCGTGAAGTTGGCGGCGATGAAGAGATTGCACGAAAAGTTGGCTCGAAATTAGTTGCCTCCTTTACCGCAGCTAAAGTGCGTTGGATGGCAGATCACGAACCACACAATGCATCACGTGTTGCATCCATTGCACTTCCTCACGATTGGCTTTCTTGGCAGTTACAAGGCGGTAAGGATTTATCCAAATTGTTTACTGATCGCAGCGATGCATCCGGAACTGGATACTTTGATCCCAGCACTTCGCATTACCGTGAAGACATTGTTCGTTTAGCACTGCGCCATGATCAAGAGTTAACGCTTCCGCGAATTATCGAACCTTCGCAATTCGGCGGCAACACAGTTGCTGGTATTCCAATTGCAGCAGGTGCTGGCGATAACGCCGGAGCCGCATTGGGATTACAAGCTCAACCTGGCGATGTAGTTGTTTCATTAGGAACAAGTGGAACCGCATTTGCAGTTTCTGATACCCCAACTCATGATCCATCAGGTGCGGTTGCAGGTTTTGCCGATGCAACGGGTCGCTATCTGCCACTTGTCTGCACGTTAAATGCTGCGCGTATTCTGGATGCAGCTTGTCGCATTCTTGGAAAAACACATGATGAGGTCGCACAACTTGCCTTGGCTGCAAAACCCGGTGCTAACGGCTTAACCTTATTGCCGTACTTTGAAGGCGAGCGAACTCCTAATCGTCCAAAAGCAACCGGTGTCTTTGCAGGTATGAACTTAAGTAATTCAAACCCTGAAGATATTGCCCGTGCAATGGTGGAAGGGATGCTGGCTGGTTTAGCTGATGCAGTTGATTCACTTGTCGCATTAGGTGTCGGAGTTAATCGAATTCTTTTGATTGGTGGCGCAGCAAAGAATCCGGCAGTCCCTGCTATCGCAAGTGCGCTCTTTGGCCGTGAAGTATTAGTTCCACCAGCAGGTGAATACGTTGCCGATGGCGCAGCTAAACAAGCTGCTTGGGCGTTACTAGGAAACTTGCCACGTTGGGATCTAGGAGAAGTTGTACATCACAAAAGCGCTGCAACACCTGAAGTAATGATTAAGTACAAGGAATTAAAGCATCAAACAGAAAACTGGTAACTAAACAGTTACGCGAACGCCTTTACCCACAATGACGATTCCGCCTTCGCTAACAGTAAAGCGCTGACGGTCACGTTCTAGATCAACGCCAATCTGTGCACCTGGATCTACAACAACACTCTTATCCAAAATTGCCTTTCGGATAATCGCTTTTTCGCCGATGCGCACATTAGGCATTAAGACAGTGCCTTCTACGATGGCAGCTTTTCCAACTGAAACATCGTAGGAAACAACGGATCCATGCAAGATTCCACCAGCAACAATCGAACCAGCACCAACAATCGAATCATGCGCCGAACCACCTTCGCTGAATTTTGCAGGCGGTAATGAAGGTGGATTTGTTAGCAATGGCCATTCACGGTTATACAAATTAAAAATTGGGTGAACGGATACAAGATCCATATGTGCGTCGTAGTAGGCATCAATCGAACCTACATCGCGCCAATAACCTTTATCGCGATCAGTTTCACCTGGAACAACATTGTCTGCGAAGTCATAAACCTTGGCCTGACCTTGTGAAGTTAAGTAAGGAATTATGTTTCCACCAAGATCATGGCGTGATTCAATATCTTCAGAATCCAGAATGAGCGCTTCTTCCATAACATCGCGCTTGAAAATGTAATTTCCCATAGACACAAGTGAAAGTTCAGGATGGCCAGGCATCGCTGGTGGATTAGCTGGTTTTTCATGGAAAGCCTTAATAGTGATTCCATCATCAGCTAATTCGATAACGCCAAAATCATGTGCTTCGGCACGTGGCATGCGAATCGCTGCAACCGTTACACCTGCTCCGGATTCAACATGCTGTTGGAACATCTGCATGGGATCCATGCGATACACGTGATCAGCACCAAAGACCAAAACATGCTTTGGGTTTTCATCATGAATCAAATTGAAGTTTTGCAAAATTGCATCAGCACTGCCCGTATACCAACGTGGCCCAAGACGCTGCTGAGCAGGAACCGGAGTGATGTAGTTTCCAAGAAGTGATGACATTCGCCATGTTGTTGTTATGTGACGGTCAAGTGAATGTGACTTGTACTGCGTCAATACAGCAACTTTGAGCATGTTGGCATTTGCCAGATTAGATAAAACAAAATCAACCAAACGATATGAGCCACCAAATGGAACTGCCGGCTTGGCACGATCTGCTGTCAGCGGCATTAAGCGCTTTCCTTCGCCACCAGCAAGAACGATGCTGAGCGGAAGTTGCAGTTTGGCCATGTCTTAACGATAGCCTTTCACCCTTGTCGAAGGAAGAGGCTCTCAAAGATATGACCGCGTTAAAGGTTGGAATCGTTACCAAAGAGTGGCCACCGGCTATTTATGGTGGCGCCGGCGTGCATGTCCTTCAGTTAACGCAAGCCCTTCGGACAATTAATGATGTTCATGTCGATGTTCACTGCTTTGGTGGAGCTCGTGATGACGCATTTGGTTATTCGCTGCCAACTGGTTTTGCCGATGCAAATCCTGCAGTTCAAGCTTTAGCTATCGATCTTGAAATGGCTACTCATCTTGGCCATGTAGATGTTGTGCACTCGCATACCTGGTATGCCAACATGGCCGGACATATTGCTGCGTTGCAACATGGGATTCCCCACATTGTTAGCGCGCATTCGCTAGAACCTTTACGTCCTTGGAAATCTGAACAACTTGGGGGCGGCTATCGCATATCTTCGTGGGCTGAAAAAACCGCATACGAAGCTGCAAGTGCAATCATTGCAGTCAGTGACGGAATGCGCGCTGATGTTTTAAAGGCGTATCCCGCTATTGACCCAGCAAAAGTTGTCACAATTCGAAATGGTGTAGATACCGAAAAATTTGCACCCAATCATGATCAATCAGTCTTAACAAGTTATGGAATCCACGGCCCCTTTGCAATCTTTGTCGGACGCATTACCCGTCAAAAGGGTTTGGCTCACTTATTGCGTGCTTGGAAAGATGTCCCTGCGGAATACGGTTTGGTACTAGCTGCCGGAAGTCCTGATGAAGAAGGAATCGGCAATGAAGTTGCGGCATTAATCGCCGAGCTTCAGACAACTCGTGGCAATGTGTGGTGGATCAAAGAGATGCTCCCCCACGATCAGTTAACTGCGATGCTCACCGCTGCAGACTTGTTCATTTGTCCTTCAATTTATGAGCCACTTGGAATCGTGAATCTTGAAGCTATGGGCTGTGCGACCGCAGTTCTTGGTTCACGCGTAGGCGGAATTCCTGAAGTTGTAGCCGATAAAGAAACTGGCGAACTAGTTGATTACAACGGTGAGGCCGCTCCTTTTGAAAAAGCCCTATCAGAATCAATTACCCGTTTGATGTCACAACCTGAACTTTTGAAAAAATATGGGGCTGCAGGTCGCGTGCGTGCTCAAAAACTATTTGGTTGGGACGCCGTCGCTGCTTTAACTGTTGATCTTTATCGAAAGGTGCTCAATAAGTGACTCGCAAGTCAATGATTTACTTTGGTTTGGTGGGTTTCTTGTGGGGTATTCCGTACCTACTGATGAAGGTTGCCGTAGAAGATTTTCCACCTGCTGCAGTTGTGGCAGGTCGTACATTAATCGGTGCTTCGATTTTGATTCCGATTGCGATTTACCGCAAGAAGTTTAAAGGCGCGGTGCTTGGCTTTAAATTTGTTGCCTTTTATGCGTTGCTGGAAATGATTGGTCCTTGGATTTTGATTACAACGGCTGAGCAAAAGATTAGTTCAGGCCTTGCTGGATTGTTAGTTTCAACCGTGCCAATCTTTGCAACCATCATTACGTCGATGCGCGGTGATCACTCCGTTTGGCAGTTCAAACGAATTGTTGGAATTGTTGTTGGTTTCTTGGGATTGATCTTGGTAGTTGGAATCGAAAGTTTGACTGGGAGTGCAGATTTATTATCTATCGTGATGGTTGTTATTGCATCAGTTAGCTATGCCTACGCCGTCATCATGATTCTTTCAAACCTTCCACTTGTAGATGGCATTGCAATTAACGGTCTGGCCATGGCGCTAACAACAATTTTCTGGGCACCAGTTGCTATCGCACAATGGCCTTCAAGTATTTCGATGAATTCTGCGCTCTCATTAATCGCCTTAGGTGTCCTGAGTACCGCTTTTGCCTTTATTTTGTTCTTCAAGTTGATGGAAGATATCGGGCCAGCACGCGGATCGTTAGTTACTTACTTAAACACTGCGGTTGCTGTGGTTCTGGGTGTAATCATCTTGAAGGAACCTTTAACGGCGGGAATCATTATTGGATTACCTTTGGTGTTGATTGGTTCCTACCTTGCAAGCCGAAAGAGCCAAGAGAAAGTCGCTGATTAAGCTTTCTCGCCGAACCCGAGCTTTGCCAGCAACTTTGGATCCTTTTGCCATTCCTTTGAAACCTTGATGTGAAGACCAAGGAAAATCTTTGCTGCAAGTGCGCGTTCGATATCTGCGCGAGCTCGTATACCAATTTCCTTTAGGCGTGCACCTTGATGGCCTAACAAGATTGCTCGTTGTGTATCACGTTCTACGTGAATAGTGGCGTGAACATCAAAAAATGGACGTGAACCCTTTTCTTCGCGCTCTCCAAATTCATCGATAGTTACAACAATCGAATGCGGAAGCTCTTCTCGGACATCTTGCAATGCAGCTTCTCGAATAAATTCGCAGATCAACTGTTCAATTGCCTGATCACTTGTTGTGCCTTCTGGGTAGTACTGAGGTCCTGCTGGCAGGTTCTTTCCAATAAGTTCATTGAGCAGATCTACCTGATCATGAATCGCAGCCGATACCGGAATGATTTCATCCCAAACAAAACCTTCGGCAATCTTCATAATGCCTAGCAAACGAACCGCAAGCTTTTCCTTTGAAATCAAATCTGTTTTAGTAACTACTGCAAACTTTTTAGCTTTTGGATGCTTGGCTATTTCGGCGGCAATGAAAGTATCTCCGGCACCTGAAGTCTCATCGGCCGGAATACACATAATCACGATGTCAACTGAATCCATGCTCTGATCTACAACTTGGTTTAAGCGCTCACCCAATAATGTCTTTGGCTTGTGAACTCCCGGTGTATCAACAAGGACGGCTTGAAATTCAGGACGATGAACAATCCCACGAATTGCAGTACGTGTTGTGTTGGGATGATGAGAAGTAATTGCAATCTTGCTACCCACAAGTGCGTTAATCAAAGTTGATTTTCCAACGTTTGGGCGGCCAACAATGGCTACAAAGCCCGAACGGAAATCACTCATAGGCTTATTCTCTCATTAATTGGCACCCACAAACTCCACCGCATCTGCCACGGATGTAACAATCTCTGCTGCTCTTTCTCCAATTAAGCGATGGCAACCTTCGCTAGTGGGTGAATTAATTGGTCCCGGAATCGCCATTACTGGGCGAAAGATTTCTGCTGCATCTCGCGCAGTTCGCAAAGATCCGCTACGAAATGCAGCTTCAACAACAAGTGTTGCCTTAGACAGCGATGCAATCAATCGATTGCGGGTTAAGAATCGATGGGGCAACGCCCGCTGTCCAGGCATGAATTCAGTAACCATCGCACCAGATTCACAGATTTCAGCGAACAGTCGAGTGTTTCCGGCTGGATAATTTATGTCGATTCCGGATGCAATGACTGCAACGGTCACACCTTCTGCAATCAAAGCACCTTTGTGCGCATATGAATCAATTCCATATGCTCCCCCGCTAACAATTGCCCATTCGCGGTCAGCAAATCCGGCAGCAAAATCTCCGGCGATTCTGGCTCCGTAGGATGTTGGATTGCGCGTTCCAACAATTGCCAGAGATTGCTGAAGTAATGCGCTGATATTTCCTTTAAGAATTAAAGCAATAGGTGGGGCCGCTAAATCATTTACTTGTTTGGGCCAATCATCATCAATCGGAGTAATCAACCGCGCTTGATATTTATCAATGTCAGTCAGGACTTGATCTGCACTTACCTGGCCAAGGGCAGAGATTAGCTTTTCATTTTTAATTGAGTCGTATCCGCCAGATAGCAATTTCTTATATACGACAAGTGCGCCTTGAGTAGAAATTTCGGAAGACCAGAACGGATGTCCTGCTTCGATTGCACTAAACAATGCCGCACGTGCCAGCAGTTCATTCATGCTTCGATTTTGCCTCTCATCGTGTGGGCAGCCATCACATTTTCTAAAGTTGGCGTTGGATTGCCGTGCAGATCGGCAAAGCTCCAAGCAGTGCGAATAATCTTGTGTAAACCACGGGCCGTAATGTGTTCCCGATCTAATTCATCATGCAGAAAATTCATGGCACTTCTTTCTGGCTGAAAAGCTGATCGCAAAGCACGGGCAGGAATCTGAGAGTTCAAACTCCACCCCATCCCAGCAAAACGCTTTTTAGCTACTTCACGTGCTGCCATGACACGGGTTCGAACAACGGTGCTGCTTTCTCCTAATTCATCTCGTGCCATGTCCACACGTCCCACTGGATCAACTTGTACGCGCAAATCAATGCGGTCCATTAACGGACCAGATAACTTTCCAAGATAACGACGTACTTGTTGTGATGTGCAGGTGCAGTTGTGGCCGCGACCAGTGAATTTCCCACAAGGACAAGGATTTGCTGCCAGGACCAAAAGAAACTGTGCCGGAAAAGTTAAGTTTCCAACACTGCGTGCAATTGTTATGGTGCCGGATTCCAAAGGTTGGCGTAATGCATCTAGTACACCTGGGCCACATTCGGGTGCTTCATCAACAAACAAAACTCCGTAATGGGCAAGTGAGCAGGCTCCGGGTTTGATTACATGAGAACCCCCACCCACCATCGCGATTCGGGTGGTTGTGTGATGCGGCGAAACCATCGGTGCCAGCAGCGATAAAGGTGAACGTTGCGTCAAGGTGCCAGCAATTGAATGTACTGCGGTGACTTCTAAGGCTTGATCAATGGTCAACGCCGGCATGATTGTTGGAATTCTTTCGGCAATCATTGTTTTGCCCGCACCAGGTGGACCAATCAACAAAATGTGATGGCCACCAATTGCAGCAATTTCTGCCGCTAAACGTGCCGCACTTTGACCCGCTACATCGGCAAAATCTAGGCGGGTATCGGTTTGTTCCCATTGCAAATCAATTTCTTGTACTACTTCTCGCTCACCTGTGCGCAACCAGCGCAATACTTGTTTCAGATGTTGCATCGGAATAATTGTCATTGCTTGCATCAGTTGGGCTTCTTCTAAGTTAGCTTCTGGAACCACTGCAGTGCGAACACCTGCTTTGTACGCCGCCATCAATGCAGGCAATACCCCGCGCACTGAACGAATTCGTCCATCTAGTGAAAGTTCACCCAGAAACAACAGCTCTTCTATCTTTTCCTTTGCAATACTTTCGTGAGCCGATAACAAAGCAATACAGATTGCTAGATCAAAACTTGAACCACTTTTTGGAAGCCAAGCAGGTGATAGTGAAACGGTGACTTTTCGATTGGGCCATACTTCGCCGCAATTAACAATTGCGCTACGAACTCTTTCACGTGATTCAGTCAATGCAGCATCTGGTAAACCCAACAGTGAATACCCCGGTAGCCCATCGGCAATATCAACTTCTACCGTGACAAGATGGCCTTCTAAACCTAAAAGCGCAACGGAACTGGTTAATGCCAGGGTCATAGCAACTTCTCGCGGTATTCGATTTCATGTGAACCATCGGCTTTAACTAGTACCGCTGCAACATCTATTTGATATTCACACCCAAGACAGCCATGTGTAGCCAACCAAGCCAGCGCCAATCGCTGCATGCGATATGCCTTGTCTCGATTGATTGCTTCAAATGGGTGCCCAAAGGCAACCGAACTTCGAGTCTTAACTTCCACAAAGGAAAACACGCCACTTGGATACAACGCAATGATGTCGATTTCGCCTTCGCGCACCCGCCAATTGCGTTCGATGATTTCGATGTTTCGATTGATAAGGAATTGCGCTACAGCTTCTTCACCGTGCGCACCGGTTAATTGATTGCTCTTTGTCTTCATGATCAGAGAGGATAAATACCCCGATCACAGCTGCTGTGATTGCCTGCTTTACTTGTGGATTAGCGCTGCAACGTTGGCAAAGGAACGACGGTGTTGTGCACAGGGTCCATGCTCGTTAAGTGCTTTTGTGTGTGCCGCGGTGATATATCCCTTGTGCCCAGCAAATCCATACTGTGGAAATTCAGAATCCATTTCGCGCATGATGCGATCTCGTGTCACCTTAGCAATTACTGATGCCGCACTTATTGAAACAACTACTTGATCACCTTTCCAAACCGCAAGGTTTGGTAGACCTAAACCTTCGATCGCATATCCATCTGTAAGAACATATGCGGGTTCAATTGCTAGGCCCTGAACCGCGCGCCGCATTCCATCTAGGTTTGCTGCATGGACTCCGCGCGAATCAACTTCACTTGCAGGAACAATTACAACACTTACTGATGCCGCGACTTGATGAATTAAATCAAAGACCGCATCACGTTTGCTTTCGGGGATTTCTTTGGAATCTCGGACCACTGCTAATTCAGGTGCGAAAGGATCGTTTAGAACAACGGATGCGATTACTAGAGGTCCTGCACATGCACCACGACCAGCTTCATCAACACCTGCAATCGGTGAGATTCCGGCACTGGTTAAAAGTTGTTCGATAACCTTCATGAGGTTACTTGTTTAAAACATCAACTCTTGGAATATAAGTAATGTTCTTAAAGGGCCAAATCACACCAACAACGCGGCCACTGACCCTTGATAAAGGCACGAAACCCTTATTGATATCGTCTTGGTGATAACGCGAATCAGCACTTGCGCCGCGGTGATCGCCAAGTACCCATAGCTTGTCCTTAGGAACAGTTACATCAAAGTTCATTTCTGATGGCTTGTTACCCGCAAAAATATAGGGCTCGGTTACTTCTACCCCGTTGATTGTTAAGTTGCCGGCTTTTGTGCAACATACGACGCGATCTCCACCAACACCAACTACACGCTTTACCAAGTACTGCTTTGCAGGATTTGGCAGAACACCAACAGTTACAAGCGCGCTCTTTGCTTTAGCAACAAACTGGTTAGTTGTGTTGTCATATGGTTCAGGTAACCAATTATCCGGATCGCGAAATACGACTACATCTCCGCGCTTAATGTTGTCTGAAATAAATGGAACTTTATTGACCGCAACGCGATCCTTGATCTGAAGCGTGTTTTCCATAGATCCTGAAGGGATATAGAAAAACTGCACTAGAAAACTCTTGATAAACAGAGATACGACTAATGCAACGATTACAAGGATTGGGAGCTCCTTAAGGAGCGATCCCTTATTGCGCATTGAAAAGATTATTCAGCTTTTGGAGCTTCAGCTGATTCAGCTTCAACCACAACATCTGTTGTTGCATCTGAAGCTGGAACCTCTGCCACAGCTTCGATTGTCTCTGGCTCGGACACTACAGCTGGAACCTCTGCCACAGCTTCGATTGTCTCTGGCTCGGACACAACAGCCGCTGCAACCACTGGTGCCACTACCGCAACTGGTTCTGGAGTTGAAAGAATTCCATCGCCGTAACCTTCAACGCCATCGCGCTTTT
>CAYMNN010000015.1:16154-17225 GCA_964391815.1 uncultured Candidatus Planktophila sp. | reverse complement strand
CCAATCGGAAGAACTCCTCGTTCTAATCCAGCAACCTACACCGGAGTCTTTGACAAGATTCGCGCCCTATTTGCTGAAACAAGTGAAGCGAAAATTCGCGGCTACCAACAGGGTCGCTTCTCATTTAACGTTAAGGGCGGGCGCTGCGAGAACTGTTCAGGCGATGGAACCATCACTATCGAAATGAATTTCTTGCCAGATGTGTATGTGCCTTGCGAAGTCTGTCACGGCGCACGTTACAACCGCGAGACGCTTGAAGTTCATTACAAGAATAAGACCATCGCCGAAGTTCTCAATATGCCGATCGAAGAAGCTCATGGTTTCTTCGAATCTGTACCCGCAATTGCGCGTTACCTCAAGACGCTTAATGATGTTGGTTTGGGGTATGTGCGACTCGGTCAATCTGCACCAACGCTTTCCGGTGGAGAAGCCCAACGCGTCAAGCTTGCAACCGAGCTACAGCGTCGATCAACCGGTCGCACAATTTATGTTTTAGATGAGCCAACAACTGGTTTGCACTTTGAAGATGTAAACAAGTTGCTGACTGTTCTCAACCGTTTGGTTGATACCGGTAACACTGTTGTCGTTATCGAACACAACTTAGATGTCATCAAGTGCTCTGACTGGGTAATTGACATGGGACCTGAAGGTGGCTTCCGTGGGGGATTAGTTGTTGCTGAAGGAACTCCTGAAACAGTAGCTGCGGTCAAAGAAAGTTACACGGGGCAGTTCTTGGGTGAGATCTTAAAAACAAATAGAAAAACTCCAGCCAAGAAGTAGTCCCATGGCAGATCCACAAAGTTATCGGCCGAGCAATATCCCAGAACACCCTGGGGTTTACCGCTTTTACAACAAATCCGACAAAGTAATTTACGTAGGTAAAGCGAAGAATCTGAAAAATCGCCTGAGTAATTACTTTCAAGCAAATTTAGCAACTAAGACTTATCGCATGGTTCATGAAGCGGTCCGGGTTGATTGGACCATCGTCAGTACCGAACTTGAAGCACTTGCGCTGGAATTTAGTTGGATCAAGCAATACCAACCTAAATACAACGTGCAGTTTAAGGACGA
>CAYMNN010000015.1:3520-16054 GCA_964391815.1 uncultured Candidatus Planktophila sp. | reverse complement strand
GATTTCATTTCGATTTATCACGATGGTTTCCATGCCGCTGGCTCGATTTTCTCTATGCAGCGGGGCTCGGTCAAGGGTTCCAGATCGTGGATTGTGGATCAAGAAATGGTTCTAGAAGGTCAAGATGTTTTGACCTCTTTGTTGTATTCAATTTACGGAACCGGTGCAATCGCAGTTCCACGCAACATTTACATTAACGCTGAACCAGTAGATAAAGAACAGCTTGAACAATGGCTGGGCGAAATCGGATCAACCAAGGTCGAAATCAAAGTCCCACAGCGTGGCGAAAAAGTTGAACTGCTCGATACAGTCAAACGTAACGCCCAGTATTCCTTGATTCAGTACTTGAGCAAGCGTGCTACTGATGCTGCAGTAAGCGGCAAGGCATTAACTGAAATTGAAGAACATCTCAATTTGGGGCGAACCCCACTTCGCATCGAATGCTTTGATATTTCAAATATTTCAGGCACATCTGTTGTTGCATCAATGGTGGTTTTCGAAGATGGCATGATCAAGAAGAGCGAATACCGCCGGTTCATCATTGATACCAGCGAAGGATTTGATGACACCCGTGCGATGCATCAAGTGATCACACGTCGGCTAAAGCGGCTATTGGATGATCGTAAAGAAAACGAAGCAGAGGTGGCAGAACTTGGTGGAAAGCCAAGCAAGTTTGCTTATCCACCGCAGTTGATTGTCGTCGACGGCGGCCAACCGCAAGTTAATGCCGCGCAGCGCGCTTTGGATGAATTAGGGATCAAGGACATTGCGCTGTGTGGATTAGCTAAGCGATTAGAAGAGGTGTGGATTCCTGGGTCCAAGGATCCACTGATTTTGCCGCGCAGTAGCGAGGGCTTATATCTACTGCAACGTATCCGAGACGAAGCGCACCGCTTTGCTATTACTTTCCACCGCTCACGACGATCCAAGGTCATGTTGGAATCGATTTTGGATGAAATTCCACAGCTGGGTTCAGCACGTAGAGCATCATTGCTAGAACGTTTTGGTTCGGTTGCTGCAATACGTAAAGCAACGGTTGAAGACATTGCAGCAACTCCAGGTATTGGCTCAAAAATCGCATCGATCATCGAATCTCACTTGTCTGCAATTGCAACACAAACAATTAATACAGAAACCGGCGAGATAGTGGAGAACAAATAATGGGTTTGGAGTTTTTTGAATTACCGGCTGAGGAGCAACAAAAATCCCTCACAATTTTCGCTCAAGAGTTACTGAAGGGCTACGGAATTGAACGTGCTCAGGTTGCGTGCATCAACTTTGAATTCAACGCCACATTTTCAGTTGAGACCGAAGCAGGTGCTAAGTACGCCCTGCGCATAAACATCAACTCAACTAGAACTCTGGCAAACATGAAGGGTGAGATCGAATGGGTGCGTCACCTTAACCGAACTTCTGGTATCAATACCCCTACACCAATTGCGACCTTAAAGGATGATTACATCGTGTCGGCAGTTCATCCTGATTCTGGTCAGAAGATGTATGGCGTGATGTATTCCTGGCTAGACGGAGAAGAGATTGGTGATGAGCCAACAATGGAACAACTTCATGAGGTCGGGAAGGCCATTGCCGTGCTGCACCAAGAGTCAGCAAATTTCACTTTGTCACCAGAATCCAATTTGCCGACCTTCAATGACTTTTTCTGGGGAACCGAGGATTTTCTTTTTTCTGATAAATCCACTCTCTCTGTTAATGATCGAAGCTTGATTCAAGAGGCCTACGATTTCATAGTGGCATTCACGCGCGACATGTATGAGACATCTCCGGTCCACATCATTCATGCAGATTTTCATGGTTGGAACTTAATGTGGCATGAAGGTCAGTTATCAATCTTTGACTTTGATGACTGTGGATTTGGTGTCGAAGCACAGGACATAGCCGTTGCCTTGTATTACTTGGATACACCCGAACAAGATCAGGCACTTTTGGCCGGCTACACAAGTGTTAAACCACTGCCTGTGTATTCAGAGAATGGGATGAAGGCCTTACTGTTGCAACGGCGTTTACTGTTACTCAACTATCTGTTTGAAACCAAGAATCAGGAGCATAAAGAGATGCTGCCGGCCTACCTGGAAAAGAGTCTTGAGCGTGTTTCAACCTTCTTGACAGATGTAAGAGGATAAGAGCATGAGCGGACACGAGACCTTAATTCTGACCGGGATGTCTGGGGCAGGACGATCAACTGTCGCACATGCCCTAGAAGATTTGGGGTGGTACGTCGTCGACAATCTTCCACCGGCGCTGCTGCCTGCACTTGTTAGTAAAGGAACCGGACCACAAGGAAAAGAGTTAGCGGTGGTGGTCGATGTTCGCGGGGGAGAGTTCTTTGACGAACTTACAAATGCACTAGAAGAGCTGAAGAAAAACAAGTCTGCCTACCGATTGGTGTTCCTTGATGCCACAGATCAAGCGCTGGTTCAAAGATTTGAATCAACTAGACGTCCGCATCCTTTGCAAGGTAAAGATCGAATCGTCGATGGAATCGCACGTGAGCGTCAGAAGTTAGAAGAGATTAGATCGCAATCAGATGTTGCCATTGATACCTCAAACCTTAATGTCCATCAATTGGAAAAACGTATTGGTGAAATATTCGGTGCTGGAAAGTTACAAGGCATTCGAGTCAATGTTTTGTCATTTGGGTACAAGTACGGAATTCCGGTTGACTCTGACTTAGTTCTTGATTGTCGCTTTATCCCGAACCCACATTGGATACCAGAACTTCGCCCATTGACTGGACTAACTCCGCAAGTAAGCCAGAAAGTATTAGGAAGTGATGGCGTCGAACAATTTGTTCATGATTACGTTCAGTTAGTAAATTCAATGATGCAGGGCTATATGCGCGAAGGCAAGAAGTATGTAACTATCGCAGTTGGCTGTACTGGGGGAAAACACAGAAGCGTTGCAATTACAGAAGAAATTGCTAAGCAGCTCAACGACTTGAGTTCTGAAGTTTCGGCTCACCCAACCCATCGCGATGTAGGTCGTGAGTAGTTTTGACTAAAGTTGTTGCATTAGGTGGTGGGCATGGATTAGCCGCCACGCTGACAGCTTTGCGTCAGCTGACTCATCAATTAACCGCGATTGTTACTGTCGCCGACAATGGTGGATCCAGTGGCAGATTGCGCGAAGAATTTCCAATTTTTCCACCAGGTGATTTGCGAATGGCACTTGCTGCATTATGTGCAGATGATGAATGGGGTCGTACGTGGGCACAAATCATGCAACACCGTTTCGTCAGCAATGGTGAATTAAATGGACACGCGATGGGCAATCTCTTGCTCGCATCAATGTGGAACGCCGGTGATGACCCTGTTGTTGCACTAGATCGCGTCGGTCAGCTGTTAAAAGTAATTGGTCGTGTTCTGCCCATGGCATCTGTTGCCTTAGATATTGAAGGAACCTTTAATACATCCACCGGAAGAATTGTTGTCCGCGGACAAAAAGAAGTTGCAACTGCAAAAGGTCATATCGAATCACTGCGCATAATTCCTGAAGATCCTCCTGCGCGAAGTGAAGCGCTAGATGCCATTGCCCAAGCCGAATGGATCACCATGGGACCAGGTTCTTGGTTTTCCAGTGTGATCCCGCATTTGTTAGTGCCGGCTCAGCTCGATGCCTTACAAACTAGTAAGGCCCGCAAGATTTTAATTCTCAATCTTGATGCAACATCTCATACCCAAGGAGAAGAGTTTGCGGGGTCGACTCCTGAAGAACATCTTGATTTTTTCCATCGATATGCCCCAGGTGTAAAGGTTGATTACTGCCTTGTTGACCACTCAGTTGTAAGGGATGAGCAAGCCCTACAGCTGGCAGCATCAACCTTGGGTGGAGAGATTGTTGCCGCTGACATTCGTAAAGCGCCGGGCAGCATCCATCATGATGCCCAAAAATTAGCTCTCCATTTGGGCCACATTCTCGCTCGGTAAATGGTTGGATTACCCCATGGCAATGACAGCATCAGTTAAAGACGAACTATCTCGTCTAGCAATTACCAAACCATGTTGTCGCAAAGCCGAGGTATCTGCCCTTCTTCGTTTTGCTGGCGGTCTACACATCGCAGCAGGAAAGATCGTTATTGAAGTAGAACTAGACACCTCGCAGAGCGCACGTCGACTTCGCAAAGATATCGCCGACATTTATGGACATGATTCCGATCTGGCGGTGCTTTCTTCTAGTGGATTGCGCAAAGGATCACGATATGTGGTTCGGGTGATTAATGAAGGTGATGCACTTGCGCGACAAACAGGTTTAGTTGATTCAAATGGTCGACCAGTCCGTGGCCTTCCACCACAAGTTGTCTCTGCGGCGATTTGTGATTCAGAAGCAGCTTGGCGCGGCGCATTTATCGCCCATGGTTCATTAACCGAACCCGGTCGTTCATCTTCCTTAGAAATTACTTGCCCAGGACCTGAAGCAGCACTTGCATTAGTTGGTGCAGCTCGCCGTTTAGGAATTGTTGCAAAAGCACGTGAAGTTCGTGGAGTTGATCGTGTTGTCATCCGTGATGGCGATGCAATTGGAGTTTTGCTCACACGACTTGGTGCTCACGAAAGTGTGATGGCTTGGGAAGAACGACGGATGCGCCGAGAAGTCCGCGCCACCGCTAATCGCTTGGCCAACTTTGATGATGCAAATCTTCGACGTTCTGCACGGGCTGCAGTTGCTGCAGCAGCACGAGTTCAACGCGCAATGGAGATCCTTGGTCCAACAATTCCAGACCACCTTAAAGAGGCGGGGGAGTTACGTATTAATCATGGACAGGCCTCGCTCGAAGAATTGGGTTCACTGGCTGTGCCACCAATGACTAAGGATGCAATTGCAGGTCGAATTCGAAGACTGCTTGCAATGGCCGATAAACGCGCTGCAGAGCTGGGAATTCCAGATACTGAGAGCGGTCTCTCGCCAGATTTGCTCAATTAGCCTGCAGATTTTTAAGAGTTCATACATTCCTGACTGGTAAGGTTCTACCTAAGCCCCCAGCGTTGTGGCAGTTTTTCGAACCACCAGACGCTGGGCTTTTTCATGTGCCCCACTAGTAGCAAGGACACTTTCGTGATTAATGTCGGAATCAACGGTTTTGGACGCATCGGACGTAACTTCTTCCGTGCTTCACTTTCTAATCCAAATATCAATATTGTCGGAATCAACGACTTAACTCCCAATGAGACGCTTGCTCACCTTTTGAAGTATGACTCAATTTTGGGTCGCTTGGGCCTAGAGGTCACGTACACAGATGATTCAATCACTGTGGGTGGAAAAACAATCAAGGTTTTCTCAGAGCGCGATCCAGCTAACTTGCCATGGGCATCAGTTAAGGCAGATGTTGTTGTTGAATCAACAGGTATTTTCACAAAGGCTGCAGATGCGCAAAAGCACATTACGGCTGGTGCTAAGAAGGTCATCATCTCAGCGCCTGCAACTGATGAAGACATCACAATCGTTATGGGTGTCAACCACACTCAATATGACGGTGCAAAGCACAACATCATTTCGAACGCTTCATGTACGACAAACTGCCTAGCTCCAATGGCCAAGGTACTTCAGGATAACTGGGGAATTGTTAAGGGCTTAATGACAACAATTCACGCATACACAAATGACCAAGTAATTCTTGATTTCCCACACAAGGATCTTCGCCGTGCACGTGCAGCTGCAACTAACATGATTCCTACATCTACAGGTGCAGCAAAAGCGATTTCTTTAGTTCTTCCTGAACTCAAGGGCAAGCTAGATGGCTACGCAATGCGTGTTCCAGTTCCAACAGGATCTGCAACAGACTTGACCGTTGAACTTGCCAAGGAAGCAACCGCTGCTGAAATTAACGCGGCGATGAAGGCTGCTGCAAATGGTCCACTTAAGGGATTCCTTTCATACACTGAAGATCCAATCGTTTCTTCAGATATCGTGACCGATCCATCATCATGTATCTTCGACGCAGGTCTTACCAAGGTAATTGGTAACCAGGTCAAGATCGTTGGTTGGTATGACAACGAATGGGGTTACTCAAACCGTCTCGTTGACTTGATCGATTACGTTGGCAAAACTCTGTAATGCCAGATCTTTCAACAATTGATGTAGCAGGAAAGCGAGTCTTTCTTCGTTGTGATCTCAATGTTCCCTTGAAAGAGGGAGTCATTAAGGATGACGGACGAATCAAAGCCTCGCTTCCTACTATTCAAGCGCTTCTTGAAAAAGGCGCATCTCTTGTTATCGCCGCACACCTAGGGCGACCAAAAGGTGAAGCCAAGCCCGAACTTTCACTTGCACCTGTTGCTCAGCGTTTAGCTGAACTCCTGGGACGCGAAGTTAAGTTCACAGGTGAAGTAACTGGTTCATCAGTAACGACTGCAGCACAATCTTTGCAGGCAGGGGAAATTCTGCTTCTGGAAAACATTCGCTTTAGCGCAGCCGAGACAAGCAAAGAAGAATCAGAGCGTGCAACCTTTGCTGCAGAATTAGCTCAGTTAGCTGATTTCTATGTTGGTGATGGTTTTGGTGCTGTGCACCGCAAGCATGCATCAGTTTTTGATCTACCAAAGTTGCTTCCTCACGCAGCTGGAAAATTAGTTGCCGCCGAAGTTGAAGTTCTAAAGAAACTGACCCAGAACCCAGAGCGCCCTTATGGTGTTGTCCTAGGTGGAGCAAAGGTTTCAGACAAGTTAGGCGTCATTGAAAACTTGCTCGGCAAAGTTGATGTTCTAGCTATCGGCGGTGGAATGGTTTTCACCTTCCTAAAAGCTCAAGGCAAAGAAATTGGCACCTCACTTGTAGAAGCAGAGATGCTCGATGTTGTTACCGGACTCATTGCCACTGCTGAGAAAAACGGCGTCAAGCTTTTGCTTCCAACTGACATTGTTGTTGCACCTGCATTCGCTGCAGATGCCACACCAACATTGGTTGCCGCAGATGCAATCCCAGCCGATCAAATGGGCCTAGATATTGGACCTGAATCAGCTGCAGCTTTTGCTTCTGAAATTGTTAAGTGCAAGACCGTTTTCTGGAATGGCCCAATGGGAGTTTTTGAGTTCCCTAACTTTGCGGCAGGAACCAAGGTTGTTGCACAAGCACTAACCCAAGTCTCCGGAATCTCAGTCGTTGGTGGAGGCGATTCCGCGGCTGCAGTTCGCGCGCTAGGTTTTGCAGATTCTCAGTTTGGTTACATCTCAACCGGGGGTGGGGCTTCACTTGAATATCTTGAAGGCAAAGAACTTCCAGGACTAAAAGCACTAGAATTAATTTAGTTGAAACACTGAACATAGGAGCTAGCAATGCGTAAACCATTAATGGCAGGAAACTGGAAGATGAACCTCAATCACCTCGAGGCCATCGCAGTTGCTCAAAAGTTGGTTTACGGTTTGGAAGACAAGGATTACGACGCGGTCGATGTCGCGGTCATTCCTCCCTTTACAGATATTCGCTCAATTCAAACTTTGGTAGATGGCGATCGTTTGCGCTTGCTCTACGGTGCACAAGATCTCTCACCAGAAAATTCAGGCGCTTTCACCGGTGATATTTCAGGTTCAATGTTGGCAAAGTTGGGTTGTACCTTTGTTGTTATCGGTCACTCAGAACGACGTGCAATTCACCAAGAATCAGATGCACTTATTAACCGAAAGATTAAAGCAGCCCTTGCTCATGAACTTACTCCGATTTTCTGCGTTGGCGAAGAACTAGCAATCCGCGAATCCGGAGCACATGTAAGTCATGTCATTCGTCAGATCCGTGCAGGTCTCGAAGGATTTACGAAACCAGAACTTAAGAAGATCGTCATCGCTTACGAACCAGTATGGGCGATTGGTACTGGAAAGACTGCAACGCCAGACGATGCCCAAGAGGTGTGTGCGGCAATTCGCGAAGAGATTGAAAACATCGGTTCCCCAGAAATTGCATCAAATATGCGCATCTTGTACGGCGGTTCTGTGAAATCTTCCAACATCGTAGAAATCATGAAGAAGCCAGATGTTGATGGGGCTTTGATCGGCGGAGCCAGCCTGGATCCTGAGGAATTGGCCAAGATCGTTAAATTCCACGCGGTGACGGAGTAAGCATTACCCCCTTCAGGCGGGTATCCTTACCCCCTACGAACTAGGAGTTTAAGAAAAGTGATACTAGCTCTCTCAATCGCACTCGTGATTACAAGCGTCCTCATGATCCTTTTGGTACTACTTCACAAGGGTAAGGGAAGCGGACTATCCGATCTATTCGGCGGTGGCATCTCATCCAACTACGGTGGCTCATCAGTAGTTGAAAAGAATCTAGACCGAATCACTATCGTTGCAGGCGGTTTTTGGTTTGCACTAGTTGTCGCACTATCGCTAGCTCTTAAGTAAAAACTTTTTAATCCATTAGCAAGTAAAACAAGGGGATACGCATGGCAAGTGCAATTCGCGGAAGTCGTGTCGGTGCTGGCCCAATGGGCGAGGCAGAGCGTGGCGATTCGATCGCACGCGCTTACGTTTCATACTTTTGCGCTAACGGACACGAAGTTCGTCCTTCATTTGCAGTAGAAGAAACTGTTGTTATTCCTGCTGAATGGGATTGCCCAAAGTGTGGTTACCCGGCTGGTCGCGATCGCAATAATCCACCTAGCCCAATTAAAAATGAGCCTTACAAGACCCACCTTGCCTATGTTAAAGAGCGTCGTACTGATGCTGAAGGTGAAAAGCTTCTAGAAGAAGCTTTGCGTAAACTTCGCGGCGAAGACGACGAGTAAAAACTAAAGGGATTTAACCGCATCCAATAATTCAGATATGCCCGCTGTGCGATTTGTAAGATTAAATCGAAGCAGTGGGTATTTTCTTGATGCAAGTGCTTTTCCATCACCCAGCGCTTGCGCGGCAACCAAAGTTTTAAAGCCATAGCTTTGTCCAGGGATCGCAATATCTTTGGTTACATCACCTGTGATCTGTAAGAAGAAACCATTTTGCTGTCCACCTTTGTGGAACTGTCCGGTTGAATGCAAGAAACGTGGACCCCAACCAAATGTGACAGGTCGGCCTGATTTATCAGCCAAGACTGCTCGCAGCTCGGCAATTGCGGCATCATCTTTGCGATCCAGGTAAGCCATAATCGCGATGTAACCATCTGTTGGAATACTTGCAATCATTTGCGTGATGGCATCAGTTGCACTGTTTCCTGTGCCAAAAATTTGGACTGCGCCATCGGTTAAATCTGGTGCAAATGTCGGTAGCACGCCTTTCCACTCATCCAATAGCGCCGATGTTTGCGCTTTGGCTTCGGTGACATTTGGCTGATTGAAAGGATCAATCGCAAGAGCTGCACCAACCAGTGCGGTTACCCATTCCCACACAATAAATTGTGATGCTAAATCGCCTTCGACAACTAAATCGGCACTTCCTGCAAAAGCGACAGTAAATGCGCCACCTTCACGACCATTATGTGAAGTCTCGGCAACAACCGGCAAGCGGCCTACTTGATTCTTTCCCGTTGATTCGGCAACTAGTTGTTCAATCCAGTCACTCAAACCTGGCATGCCAGATCCTTCATCGGTGTAGGCCACGTATTGATCTGACACAAAGGACAACAAGTAAGCGATATCGCACATGGTCTGCGAATCAGCAAAGAATGCCTTTTTGGTATCGCTGGCATTATCGAGCAAGACTGAAACATCTACGCCGATCAACGCTGCAGGAACTAAACCAAATGGACTTAGCACGCTGAAACGGCCTCCGACATTTGGATCGGCATTGACAACGGTAAAGCCACCTTCACGCACCTGCTTATCAAGAGGCGAACCTGGATCTGTAACAAAGACCATGTGGTCTACGGGATTCAACCCTGCATCTTTAAATGCACCTTCAAAGAGCGCGCGCTGTGATGCGGTCTCGATGGTGGATCCAGATTTTGAACTAACAACTACAACACTCTGAGCTAAATCAAAAGCCAATGCATGAGCAACATAATTAGGGTCAGTGGAATCTAAAACAAAAAGCTGTTTTGAAAAGGTTTGTGCAATCACTTCTGGTCCAAGTGAGGATCCACCCATTCCGCACAAGATGACATTCTTTTTATCGCGATGTTTAGCTGCAAGAGCATCAAATTGCGGAAGCAAATCACGCGAACTTTCGGGCAGATCAATCCAGTTCAAACGGATCGAAGCTTCAGCTTGGGCTTCTGGTCCCCAAATTGTTGAATCCTTGGACTTTAGACGCTCATGAAAAGCCTGTAGCGACTTGTATTCCTTAGATTCGCGATCGATTTTTGTTACAGCATTACCCTTAATTGAAATCATTGTTTTTGCGCAGCCTTTACATTCTCTAGAAGTTCTTCCCAAGCTTGTGCGAATTTCTTCACACCATCGATTTCTAACTCTGTTGTGACCTGATCCAACGAAATCCCTAGTGCAGTAAGTGCTTTCAGGACTTCGACCGCCGCTGCGTAATTGGCTGAAATAGTGTTTCCACGAACCACACCATGATCAATCACCGCATCAAGGGTTGATTGCGGCATGGTGTTAACGGTATCCGGAGCAATCAGTTCGATGACATAGCGGGTATCTTCATAGGCGGGGTCCTTAACACCAGTTGAAGCCCACAAAGGACGCTGCTTGTGCGCACCCTTTGCCGCAAGTGCCATCCAGCGATCGGATGCAAATTTTTCTTCAAATAACTGGTAGGCCAGATGCGCATTTGCAATTGCCGCTTTACCTAACAGTGCTGTGGCTTCACTTGAACCATTTTTCTTCAGTAGAGCATCTATCGATGAATCAATTCGGCTGATGAAAAATGATGCGACAGAATGAACTTTGGAAGGATCTTGACACAGTTCAATTCCATTCATGTAGGCATCAATTACTTGCCCATATCGCTTTACTGAAAAGATCAGCGTGACATTAACGCTGATACCCGCAGCAATCAACGCCGTAATCGCAGGCAAACCTTCTACGGTTGCCGGCACCTTAATCATTAAATTCGGGCGATCAATAATGGCCCACAGCTCTTTACCTGCCGAGATGGTTCCTTCGGTGTCATGGGCCAAACGTGGATCAACTTCAATACTTACCCGTCCATCTACACCCTGTGATGATTCATAAATTGCGGTAAACAAATCGCATGCTTGACGCACATCATCTGTTGTCAGTCTTTTCACAACCTCATCAACTGATGCATTCTTAAGCGTTGCAATATCTGCGGCATATTCGGCAGCTCCACTAATCGCTGCGCTGAAAATGCTTGGATTGGTAGTTACTCCTACGACACCACTGTTTTTGATTCGAGCCGGCAATGCCTGCGCATCAGTGGATGTGATTTTTGCACGGGATAGATCATCAAGCCAAATAGAAGTGCCAGCTGCCGCAATTTCATGTACTGACATCAGATAGCCTTCTTTACGGTTGCTACAACGTTTTCCACTGAGAAACCAAATTGCTTGAACAAAGTCTTTGCATCAGCTGATGCTCCATAGTGCTCCAGTGAAATGGCTACACCTGAATCACCAATTAGCTCGCGCCAACCTTGTGCGATTCCGACTTCAATGCTGATCTTGATAACTCCGGGGGATAGGACTGAATCTTGATAGCTCTTGTCTTGTTCGGCAAACCATTCAAGACATGGTGCGCTTACAACACGAACATTGATGCCTTCAGCAGCAAGAGCAGCTTGTGCATCAATAGCCAGTGAAACTTCAGAACCTGTCGCGATCAAAATTGCTTTTGGATTTGGAAGGTCCTTCAAAACATAGGCACCCTGGGCAGTTCCTGCTGCTGATTGACAAGAAGTTCTATCAAAGACAGGCAAGTTTTGTCGTGATAACAAAATTCCACAGGCACGTTCGCGAGTAATGATTTTCTTCCATGCCTCTGTTACTTCGTTAGCATCCCCGGGACGAATCACATCAAAGCCGGGGATGGCACGCAAGGCTGCGAAATGTTCAATCGGTTGGTGTGTTGGTCCATCTTCTCCAACACCAATCGAATCATGCGTCCAGACAAATGTTGCCGGAATCTGCATCAATGCTGCAAGGCGCACGGCAGGGCGCATGTAATCACTAAAGACAGCGAAAGTTCCACCAAATGATCGTGTAAGTCCGTGCAAGGAAATTCCGTTAAGAATCGAGCCCATCGCATGTTCACGAATTCCAAAGTGAATTATTCGACCGTATGGGTTCGCACCTTCAATTGAACTACTTGCAGGCAAGAATGATCCGCCACCCTTGATGCTCGTGTTATTTGATCCCGCAAGATCTGCTGATCCTCCCCAGAACTCGGGTAACACAGCAGCGATTGCATTAATTACTTCACCAGATGCCGCGCGGGTTGCAACATCTTTACCCGGTGCGAAAACTGGAAGTTGAGAATCCCATCCAGCCGGCAAAGATCGCTTTTGCAATCTTTCCAACAGTGTTGCTTTATCAGGGTTACTGCTCTTCCATTGTTCAAATCGTGCGTTCCATTGTGCACGCGCTTTAGTACCACGTTCTTTAACTAAGCGAGCATGAGCCAGAACTTCAGCTGGCATTGCAAAGTGCTCATCTGGGTTTAAACCTAGTGCGATTTTG
>CAYMNN010000015.1:0-3420 GCA_964391815.1 uncultured Candidatus Planktophila sp. | reverse complement strand
AACTTCAGCTGGCATTGCAAAGTGCTCATCTGGGTTTAAACCTAGTGCGATTTTGGTTTCTTTAATTTCATCGGCGCCTAATGCAGATCCATGAGATGCGGCGGTTCCTTGGGCTTTCGGTGCAGGCCAAGCAATCACGGATTTCATTCGAATCAGTGTTGGCTTTGTGCTTTCCTTCTTAGCCGCCACCATCGCAGCATCTAACGCCGCAATATCCACACTTCCATCGTGTGCCGCAGCAACTTCAATAACTTGCCAGCCGTATGCCACATAGCGCGCAGATACATCTTCAGTAAATGCATTATGTGTATCGCCTTCAATTGAAATGCGATTGTCATCATAAATAACGTTGAGATTTCCAAGCTCCTGCGTTCCGGCCAGAGAAGAAGCTTCCGCACTTACGCCTTCTTGCAGATCACCATCTGAGCAAATAACCCAGATGCAATGATCAAACACTGATTGATCTTTAGCTGCGGTTGGATCAAGTAATCCACGCTCATATCTAGCTGCCATCGCCATTCCGACCGCGGTTGCAACACCTTGACCTAATGGCCCAGTAGTCATTTCTACGCCAGCGGTGTGACCAAATTCTGGATGTCCGGGAGTCAACGACCCCCAGGTGCGGAAACTTTCTAAATCCTTCATCTCTAATCCATAGCCACTTAAGTACAACTGGATATACAAAGTTAACGATGAATGACCGCAGGAAAGAATAAAACGGTCGCGCCCCAACCATTGTGGATCTGCAGGGTCATGAATCAAGTGACGTTGGAACAAGGAATAGGCGACTGGGGCAAGTGACATGGCAGTACCTGGGTGGCCGTTACCAACTTTTTGAACTGCATCAGCAGCTAGCGCTCTGGCATATGCAACTGCGCGATCATCAAGTTCGCTCCATCCTGTTACTGTGCTCATTTGCTGTCCATTCTCTTAGTAACTGATAACCAAACTCGCCACGATGCAATCCACACTAATGTTGATCCAGCTAGATGCAGGCCAACTAGTAGTTCAGGCAGATCGTTAAACCATTGCACATAACCAATCAAGCCTTGTCCTAAAGCAATCGCTAGAAAAATCTTTAGTCGTTTTTTGGTGTGATCTGATACGCCGCGTGCGACGAAAAACCCGAAAGTAATTCCGAATAAAGCTATGACTGAATCAGCATGTATCCAAGCCATTGTTCGCAGATCAAAAGGAAATCTTTCAGCGGTGGCATCGCCGGCATGTGGACCAGAACCGGTTACCAAAGTTCCAATGAAGAGCACCAAGAATGAAACCAGAATGTGAGCAGTTGCAATTTTCTTGACCAATGGCTCCGGCTCTTGTTTTTCTAAACTGCCAAACCTTTGGGCACGCAGCGAAGTTGCACCAGCAATCAAAATGATCGAGAGCAAAAAGTGCGCGGCAACGGTTGCAGGATGTAAGCCCGTTAACACGGTGATGCCACCAAGAATTCCTTGACCAACAATTCCAAGTACTTGGCCTAGTGCAAGACCGCGCAAATCTTTTCTTCGGCCAGCTAAGACGCTGATTAAAACCAAAATTGCTACAAGGACCAGGACAAAGGTAAGTAAGCGATTACCAAATTCGATCCACACCTTGACTTGTTCTTCTACTTGATAAGGCTTTGGCGTGTATGAACCGGGGGTACATTCGGGCCAGGTGGGACAGCCCAATCCCGAACCCGTCAATCGGACCGCACCGCCGGTAACAACAATGGCGGCTTGGGCAAAGAGTAGAAATCCGCTAGCCGGGTACAAAACTCCTGCTACCCGTGCTCGCAATCTCCCCATGGGCCTAGCCTATGACTCCAGCGACCCGCACGCTTACGAGTGGCTGAACGTGTCGAATTACGACACAATACTGTTGTGAAATTAACTGGAGGACATATCGCAGGGGATGACTCGCGCACCCGTGATCTTGTCGCTCGTTCAATTCTAGAAAATGGCCCATCCACGGCTGCCGTTCTGGGGGAGCGCTTAGGGCTCACACCTGCTGGCATCCGTCGTCACCTGGATTTACTGGTTGCTGATGGGGTACTCGAAGCACGTGATCCTCGCGCAGCGTCAATCCGCGGTCGCGGTCGGCCTTCAAAGGTGTTTGTCATGTCGGATAAAGGTCGTGAAACCTTTGAACATTCATATGATGATTTAGCTGTAGCGGCACTTAAATTTATGTCGGCGCAATCTGGCGAACATTTGGTTAACGCATTTGCTCAATCTCGCGCAGATGACATTGAGCGAAAGGCAACAGTGGCAATCGCCAAGCGCTCGCACAAAGTTGATGCGCTCGCAACATTTCTTTCCGATCAAGGTTATGCCGCAAGTGTTACTGAAAAACCGATGGGCCAAGAACTGTGCCAGCATCATTGTCCTATCGCGCACGTTGCCGCTGAATTTCCACAGTTGTGCGAAGCCGAAACTGAAGCGTTATCAAAAGTTCTAGGAACACATGTTCAACGTTTAGCAACCATTGCCCACGGTGATGGCGTATGTACAACATTTATCCCCAAAGCACCAAACTCAAAAATCCAAAGTTCACAAACACATACAAGCAATGGAAAGGTCCGTGCATGACTACAGCACATCCAGAACTCGAAGGTCTCGGCAACTATGAATATGGTTGGTCAGACAAAAGTGCGATTGGTGATAACGCTAAGCGTGGACTAAATGAAGATGTAGTTCGTGACATCTCATCAAAGAAGTCTGAGCCTCAGTGGATGCTCGATCTGCGCCTCAAGGGTCTTTCTTTGTTTGACAAGAAGCCAATGCCAAATTGGGGATCAGATCTATCTGGAATTTTCTTTGACACGATTAAATACTTCGTGCGTTCGACTGAAAAGCAAGCAACAACATGGGATGACCTTCCTGATGAGATCAAAAATACTTATGATCGTTTAGGTATTCCAGAAGCTGAAAAGCAACGCCTTGTGTCAGGTGTAGCAGCGCAGTACGAGTCAGAGGTTGTGTATCACTCAATTCGTGAAGACCTAGAAGCCCAGGGCGTCATTTTCCTTGATACCGATAGTGCGTTGAAGCAGCACCCTGAACTATTCAAGGAGTACTTCGGAACTGTTATTCCAGTTGGTGATAACAAGTTCGCCGCGCTTAACACTGCAGTGTGGTCAGGCGGTTCATTTATTTACGTTCCTAAGGGCGTACACGTAGATATTCCTTTGCAGGCTTACTTCCGAATCAACACTGAAAACATGGGTCAATTCGAACGTACCTTGATTATCGCCGATGAAGATTCATACATTCACTATGTTGAAGGTTGCACAGCGCCAATTTACAAATCAGATTCACTTCACTCTGCCGTTGTTGAAATCATCGTTAAGAAGGGTGCACGCGTTCGTTACACCACGATTCAGAACTGGTCTAACAATGTGTACAACTTGGTAACAAAGCGTGCAACATGTGC
>CAYMNN010000014.1:11069-17504 GCA_964391815.1 uncultured Candidatus Planktophila sp. | reverse complement strand
TCCGCTCAACCTTCACACCGCCCGGCAAATTGAGCGCACCTTGGCCGCTCCACGCACAAATTAGGGCGTCAACTGCGCTCACATGCTCCATTGAGACCGAACCCGCAGGGGCCCCGGCGGCATAGATGGCGGCTCTGATGATCCGGGTGCGAATGGCCCGAGGTAGTTCTTCTAGATAAGCGCACTCTAAATCGGCAAGATCTAAATGAATTTCTTCGCGTTTAGCCCAATGATCCAGAGCATCTGCATCATCGCGCAGAAGATGTGCGGTTCGCGCCAAGGCTTCTGCAATTCCGGGACCAATACTTTTCTCTAGAGCCGGTAGCGCTTCGTTTCGAACTCGTACTCTTGAAAACTCTGGGTTCTGATTATGTGGATCGTTCCAATAGTGCAACTTCATTTCGTCGCAGTACTGTTCATTTTGAATTCTAGTAATTTCAAGCAGTGGTCGAACATAGAGACCATTGTGATGAGCCATTCCGGAAAGAGAACGGGTTCCAGATCCCCGAGCTAAACCAAGTAAAACTGTTTCTGCTTGATCATCTCGTGTGTGTCCAAGAAAAACTGCAACCGCGTTTTGTGCTTGAGCAACTTCTTGTAACGCTTCATAACGAGCTTTGCGTGCAGATGCTTCTAATCCGTCTTGAAGATTGACAACTACTTTCTTGATAATGCAGTCAAGACCAAATTCTTTTAATTGTGCTTTGACTTTGTCAGCTTGCGCACCAGATTGATCTTGTAATTGATGATCAACTGTTACTCCAATAACAGAGATTACAAACTCTTTTGATTCAACTGAAAGTGCATGAGCTAGTGCTAAAGAATCAGCACCACCAGAAACTGCAACCAAAATTGTGTCACCGGCTTCATAGTTTTCAAGCCAGGTGCGTGCAGCGTTTCGAACCGCTGGGACGGCTGTAGTCATGGCTTAAGAGTAGTGCTGATTTAGACGCGACCACCAAATGGCATCAAACCCTTGATGCTGTACATGTTTGAATAAAGCAAGCCTTTGCCCTTTGAATTAGCCTCCCACATCATTCCGTTACCGGCGTAAATTGTGATGTGGTGAATCGTCGAGATATTTCCCTTATAAGAGTAGAAAAGCAGGTCGCCCGGAACTAGTTCCTTGAGTGAAACATGCTTGGTATACGTTGAATAAAGCGCAGAGTTGAGTCGATCCCAGTTAGGCCAACCTAAACCAGCAGCTCGATAGGCAGCATAAACAAGCCCAGAACAGTCAAATGAATTAGGTCCTTCTGATCCCCAAATGTAAGGCTTGCGTGCAAGTACTTGTGCTCTTGCAAATGCAACTGCCTTGTCTCTTTGCTCTTGCGTAGTTCTAATAGTAGATCTGCCCTGGAATCCGCGATCTGGCCAAACATTTTTTTGTCCAGGAGTTTGCGTAGCTCTGCTTGCCTGGCTCTCTTCAAGTAAAGCAAGTTGGCGCTGTTGTTCAAGAGTAGTTCTTACTTTTCGCGCACTCATTAACTGGCGCATTAATTCATCTTGAACCTTTTGAAGTTTTGCTACCTCTTTAGCTTGTTCAGCTTTTGCATCATCTGCAACTTTCTTTGTAGCAGCTACTTTTTCGGTAGCAACTTGCTGGACAGCTTTTGCATCATCTGCAACTTTTTTAGCTTTACGAGCTTCTTCTTCTGCAACTTTGAAACGATCAAGTGCAACTGAGTTCTGAGAACCAAGAGTTCCAAGGGTTGAAAGCTGATCAATTAAATCTTGTGGACCATTAGCACTCAGCAATGATTGAACATCTGTCAGGCTGCCACCCATTATGTAAGCGTTAGCTGCAAGTTTTCCAATGGTTTGGTGAGCTTCTGAAACAGCTGCTGCGGTTTCGGCTGCGTGTTTTGCAGCAATATTTGCCGCAGTTGTCGCTGCTGCTAATTCAGCTTGTGCCTTTCGATACAACGCGGTTGCTGCGTTTGCTCTAGCAGTTAGTGTTCTAAGGCTTTGGTTGGCTGCAGCTAGTTTCTTTGCCTGAGCATCTGCAGCTTTCTTTCTTGCTGCTTCTACTTTCTTAGCAGCTTCAATCTCAGCAATAGTTGGTTTAGGGGCTGCAAATGCCGGAACTGACGAAATCGCCAGCCCCAGAATTACAGCAAGGGAAATCGCCCTAAAACTCTTTTTCACAATTACCTTTCGGAAGGGAAGGACACAAGAATAAATGCCTAACCTTAAAAAACCTCGGTTTTAAGTGAGAGTGTCCTTAATTAGCTACATCACGACGGACGAAGAGAATTGATGCAACCAAGGCACCAACTGCGACATAGGCGCCACCTGTTGCAAGGGCGTGGGTATAAGTGACATCCGCACTTCCACCTGAAGCAATAATCGTGAGCTGTGATCCCGGCAACCATGACTGAGTCGAACTCTTAACAGCTACCAGCAGATTCTCAACAATTAATAACCAAAGAACTCCGAATGAAATGGCACTAATAGGCGAACGCAGAAGAAGTCCCAGAACCATTCCAATCACGCCAAAGCCAACCACCGAAATGATTACATTGATAAATGTTGTATAAATAAACTCAATTCCAGCACTGGAGAACCACAAATCCGTAGAAACATCCACGGTCGGTGCCAAAACTACCGATGTGGCGATACTTACAACTGCAGATATGGTGATCATCGCTAAAGCAAAGATGATCATTGATATCAACTTTCCAAACAAAATCTTCATACGACTTGGTTGACGAACCAATAAGTTGCGAAGAGTTCCGTATGTGTATTCCTGTGCAGTTTGAGCTGCAAAAACGCACAAGGCGATAATGCCCAAGAAGCCTCCGACGCTTGCAAAGCCTTGAACACCACCACTTGCTAAAGCCAATACCTCGCGACTAATTACTCGCCCGCGATCAGCATTTCCTTGAGGTGAATCAATTAATAGGTACAGCAAGGCTGAAAAGAGTCCGCTAAAAAATACAACCGCACCCATGGTGCCTAGAAATAATGTTGGACGACGAAGCTTGCGTAGTTCAGCTCTGATGACATTGAACATTACTTATCCCCCGTCATTTCAAAGAAAGTTTCTTCAAGGTTTGGTAGTTGTGGTGCTAGTTGTGCCAAAGTGATTCCTGCATCAAAAGCTGCTTCATTAAGCACTGGAGCCCAGTCCATTTCAGCTAAAACGTGAACAGCGTCATCTCGAATTACAGCGTGATGTCCTGCATCCATTGCAATCTTAACAATGCGCTTTAAATCAGCTTTCTTAAGCGACTTTGCAATGATTGTTGGTTGCTGTTGAGCCATTAATTCACCGATTGGACCAGCAAAAACAATTTCTCCCTTGCGCAACATAACAATGTAATCGCTGATGATTTCTAGTTCAGATAACAAGTGTGAAGATACAAATACCGTAGTTCCTTGATTTGCCAAGTCGCGCAACAGTGCGCGAACCTCTTGAATACCTTCAGGATCTAAACCATTTGTTGGTTCATCTAACATCAGCAGTTTTGGATCAGGCAATAAAGCTGCAGCAATACCCAATCGTTGCTTCATTCCTAATGAATAAGTTTTAAATTTTGATTTACCGCGATCTCCGAGTCCAACTTTGTCTAATAACTGCTGCACTCGCTCAACTGGAAAGCCACCAAGACGTGCAAGCACCATTAAGTTTTCATGACCTGACAAAGCCGGATAAAAAGCTGGGCCTTCGATCATCGCACCAACTCGACTTAAGTACTTTTCTGGATGCTCAATCGGTTCACCGAGAATGTGTCCTTGCCCAGTCGTTGGTGTGATGAGTCCAAGCAGCATTCGCATGGTGGTTGTTTTGCCCGATCCATTTGGGCCAACGAAGCCACAAACGGTGCCAAGCGGAACTTCAAAATTGATATGTGAGACCGCTAAGCGATCTTCATACTTCTTCGAAAGATCTGAGACTGAAATAGCTGTATTAGTCATGGTCTAACTCTGCCACAATTAAGCCATGAGCAAGCGACCTTGGGGGTATCAACCTCGTCCAGAAACTCTGGGACCGGACTGGGAATTACATCCACAGACCCATTCAGTGCGCGCTGGCTTAGCTCGTTCTGGTTTTGGCGAAACATCTGAAGCTTTGTATCTCAATAGTGGTTTTACTTACACATCAGCAGAGGAAGCTTTTGATTCTTTCGCTGAAGAAACTGATCACTATCTATATAGCCGTTTCCATAATCCAACAATTGCGATGTTTGAAAAGCGCTTGGCAGCAATTGAAGGCGCAGAAATGTGCGTTGCAACAGGTTCTGGAATGTCGGCGATGTTTGCATCCCTTGCCTGCCTAGTTGAACAAGGCGACCATGTTGTTGCTTCAGCTGCAATGTTTTCTTCATGTCACGTGGTTATCACAGAGTTCTTGCCGAAATGGGGCGTAACTTTTGAATTAGTAAAGGGAAACGATCCAGCTGTCTGGGCAAAAGCACTCGATAAGCCAACAAAGGCGGTGTTTATCGAAACACCAAGTAATCCTTTGTTAGAGATCGTAGATATCAAAATGGTCAGCGATTTGGCACATAAAGTTGGTGCAACCGTAATTGTTGACAATGTGATGGCATCACCAGTTTTGCAGAAGCCTTTAGCACTTGGCGCAGATGTGGTTATGTATTCTGCAACTAAGCACATCGATGGACAAGGTCGTGTGCTTGCAGGTGCATTGTTAGGTTCTGCTTCATATATTCAAGAAAAACTTTTACCTTTTGTGCGACATACCGGTCCAGCTTTAAGCCCATTTAATGCATGGGTTTTAGTGAAGTCTCTTGAAACCATGCACATGCGCGTGGAAAGCATGGTTTCTAATGCCCAGGCTGTTGCGGAATTCTTAGAGAAGCAACCTGCAATTAAGTCCGTGCGTTATCCAGGTTTAAAGTCACACCCAGGTCATGAATTAGCAATGAAGCAAATGAACAATGGTGGCGGATCAACAATCGGTATTGAATTCAATGGTTCGCAAGCTGATGTTTTTGCCTTCATGAACAAGCTACGCGTTATCGATATTTCTAATAATTTGGGTGATAGCAAGTCACTAATTACTCATCCAGCATCAACAACTCATCGTCGTTTAGCACCAGAAGTTCAGGCTGAAATGGGAATCACACCTTCGGTATTGCGACTATCTGTTGGATTAGAACATTCATCCGACTTGATTAAAGATTTACAGCAAGCTTTAACTAAGTAGTTGTGCAACTACAAGCAAAACAGATAGCAAACTTAAGTAAGTAATTGACCACTGAAAAATCTTGCCAGCTAGCTTTGCGTAATCTGGTGAACCTTCTTTTAGTGCAATGAGCTGACGAGCAAAAACCAAGCCAAGCCCAACAGTTATTGCAAGTGACCACATAGGTAAATCAGCGGCAAGAATCAACCACACAGACGAGGCAATCATCAAAATAGTGTGGAACCACATCTCCTTGAGTACGCGCCCCTTAGTTGCAACTACCGGAAGCATTGGAGTTCCAGCAGCTGCGTAATCATCTTTGTATTTAATTGCTAGTGCCCAGAAGTGCGGTGGCGTCCAGAAAAAGATGACAAAGAAGAAAGCCCACGCCGTTAATGACAAAGAGTTAGTAACGGCTGCCCAACCAATAAGTACCGGCATGCAACCTGCTGCTCCACCCCAAACAATATTTTGTGCGGTTCTTTGCTTTAACGCCATTGTGTACACAACTACATAAAAAATAATTGCAATAAGAGCTAAAAGCGTTGCTAATGGTGTTGTAAAAATCCAAAAGAGAACAAGTGAAATAACGCCAATGACTGTTGCAAAAACAGTTGCATTGCTTTTTGAAATTTGACCAGTAACAACTGGTCGCTTAGAAGTTCTTGCCATTAACTTATCAAGATCACTTTCAATCACCATATTGAAAGCGTTTGCACTACCTGCGGCAAGGGTTCCTGCAAAAATTGTCGCAAGAGCTAATCCGAAACTTGGTAAACCTTGTGCCGCTAAAACCATCGCCGGTAATGTCGAAACGAGTAAGAGTTCTACCACTCGTAACTTCATCAGATCGAGATATCCCCGCATGGCGCTTTTCACGTGCCAAGATTACTCAGCCTTTCGAAGTACGCCTCCCAGACCTCTCTCAGGGATAATAGTTACCTTGCTCTCAATGAAGGTCATAGATGAAGAAGAAAAGGTAGAACATGACTCAAAACAACAAACCTGAATGGTTTGAGATCACAGATGCTGATGAGAAGCCTGAGCTTCGCAAAGTGTCTAAGTCACTACCTGTAAGCGCTGTAATGGTTGCAGCGCTGATTCTTGGAGCTGGTGTAGTTGTAGCACAAAGCTCAAATGAAACACCTGCTTTGGCTATCTCTGCATCATCAGGGCAAACACCAACTGTTGAAAGTAATCCAACAACTGCAGCCATCGTTGCAGGAACTGTTGCAGGAACTGTTGCAGGAACGGTTACGGCAAACAAGTTGGCAAATCCAGCT
>CAYMNN010000014.1:0-10969 GCA_964391815.1 uncultured Candidatus Planktophila sp. | reverse complement strand
CATGATGATGAAGAGGACGACGAAGGCGATGACGACTAACTAGTACAGTTAGACAATGCGTTCACGGTTTGTTTTCTTAACTTCAATCTTTTTGCTGTGTGTTGCTATAGCGCCAGCCCAAAGTGAAATCGTTTCGCCATCCATGAAGTTGATCCACACAATTAATGGCTCAATCGCTCCCAAGTCAGTTCGCTCTTCAGCTGATGGAGTAGTTAGTGCGCACAACATGATGTACCGACATTCAGTCACGGTATATGACGCTAAATCTTTCGAACTATTGCACACTGTTTCTGATTCAGTCTCCCTGAAGGATTTTGGCTTTTCAAAGAGCGCTGGCAATTACAAAGGTGCGCCCGTCGAAGGAACTTTTTCACCTGATGGTAAGTATCTGTACGTCAGTAATTATGCGATGTATGGCAAGGGATACAACAGAGAAGGAACTGATACTTGTTCTCCGGCAGATAAATATGACAATAGCTTTGTATACAGAATCAATCGAAGTGACTACACAATTGATTCGGTATATCCAGTTGGATCTGTTCCAAAAGTTGTTGAAGTTACCCCTGATAACAAGTATGTGTTAGTTGCCAACTGGTGTTCATATACAGTTTCAGTTATTTCTGTTGAGAAAAACAAGGTAGTTAAAACCATAAAAATTGGCCGATATCCACGCGGAATAGCGGTTAACAATGATTCAACCAAAGCATATGTGGCTGAAATGGGTGGAAACCGTATTCATGTAATCAACCTGCAGGATTTCACGACCTCATTTATTCCAATTGGTAGTAATCCGCGCGCAATTGTTTTGTCACCAGATAATTCAACAATGTATGTGACCATGAATCTTTCAGGTCGAGTTGCCTCGTGGAATCTTGTTACCAATACAGCTGGAAAATCCGTAAGAACTGGCGAGGCTGCACGAAGCCTTGCAATATCAAAGGATGGTTCAGCACTCTATGTTGTTAACTTTAAGAGCGACACAATGTCTAGAGTTCGCACTAGTGACATGAAAGTCACACAGAACATTAAAGTTTGTAACGAACCAATTGGAATTACTTACGACGCTCCGACCGGAAATACTTGGGTTGCTTGTTATAAAGGTCAGATAAAGATTTATTCAAACAACTAAGGAGCCGGAGAAATCTCCGCCGGAATATTTGGTGCAGCGATTCGACCAAGCACCCGATCAATAGATGCACGAGCTCTGTTAAGTGCCGAGTTTCCCTTAGGGATTTCATCGGCAAGAGTTACAAAGACATATTCACGATCTGTAGATTGAACATATCCGGCAAGTGTTGCTGTTCCATTGAGAGTTCCCGTCTTAGCTCTGACTAATCCCACAGCGTCAGGTACGGTTTTCACGAACCGGGTCTTCAAAGTTCCAGAGATTCCACCAACCGGAAGACCTAAATAAATCAGCGAATACTTTTCATCTTTGCGAAGCTTAAATAAAAGTTCTCCCATTAATTTTGCTGTGATTTTATTTTTTCTAGAAAGCCCACTGGCATCGGCCACAATTAACTTTGAATCATCAATTTCAAGTTTGGTTAAAAGTTCTCTAAACACCGCTTCAACACCTTTTTCATCCATGCTGTAGCCCGCAGCTTTGGCTGATAAACGTGCTAAACGTTCCGATATTGGGTTGTCACTCCAGAGCATGATCCATTCCAACAGAGCACCGACTGTGGGTGAATTTTCTGCAACTATTTGCTCACCCTGAGCCATAAATGCATCATCATCGCTAACGGCCTTCATTACGGGTTTGAAATTACGTTTAGCCCAAAACGCCTTTAGGTTTTTTACATCTTGAGAGTACAAGCCACTGTAGATCACTTTGTAATTCTTGAGTGAACCATTATTGAATTCTTTGACATAAGACATCGTTCGAAATCCAATATAGGGAAGAGAAGCGCGGTTCATTTTGCGAGCGGTGTTGTGATCCAAACTGATCCATGGATCATAAGAACCTCTAACAATTACCGTCTTGGCTTCTGGATTGATATTGACCGACGTGCTAAACGTGGACAACGGATCTAAATGTTCAAGTACTACCGCGCCAGTCAAAATCTTCATTACGGATGCAGGTTTGCGTTGAGAATATGCATTTTTCTCATACACAATCGCACCGGTATTTCCATCAATCAGAATCATTGCTGGATTGGCAAGATTCTGATTTTTCAATAATTCATCAAAGACCGGAGGAATTGATTCGGGTGCTAAGGCTGCATGCGCAGGAAGTACCGAAAGGATTGAGGCAAGGGTAACCGCAAGTAATCGGTACAAAAAAGTCATTGTTACTTACTAGCGCCAGGAAGCGATAACAATATTTGTGATGGTTAAACCAAGCATCGCTAACCAAACATTCTTAGGAAGTTCTGGCTTTTTAACGTTTGTGTAGCCAAGAACTAGAATGATGAGAAGGAAAATAAACTTGATTCCAACTTTGATGTGGTTCAGCTCTTCATCAGGCTTAACTGAATTATGAAGGCCAACCAAAACTATTCCTGCCAGCAGCGCGGTTAGTCCGGCATGCAGTACCCCTGGATTTAACTTACGTGGTGTCTTGTTCCACTGAAGAAAAAGCAGAACCAAGATCCCGAGTACAGAGAGAAGGTGGATTACATAAACGACCGTGTTGATAGCTGACATGTATTCAGTTTAGAGTGCATACATGTCTTCTCCAACAACCCCCGCCAGTATTGGCCCAGGTGAATTTTTCCCGGTTGTCGGAGTAGGTCCCCATGAGAAGCCGTGGCCAGAAGGGGATCAATACGATCCTGAATTATTACTGAACGGTGATCGAAGAAATGTCCTAGATCACTATCGATATTGGACGGTTGAAGCAATTGTTGCGGATCTAAACACCAAGCGACATAAATTGCAGATTGCAATTGAGAATTGGCAACATGACCTAAATATTGGATCAATTGTTAGAACGGCAAATGCATTTAATGTGTCAGCAGTACACATTGTCGGAAAGCGCGACTGGAATAAGCGTGGTGCTATGGTGACAGATCGATATTTAACTGTCCTGCATCACCCAACTATTGAAGATTTTGCAAAGTACTGCAAAGAACAAAGCTTGCCGATTATTGGTATCGACAACGTCCCTGGATCAAAACAATTAGAGTCTGCAGATTTGCCTGAAAGTTGTGTCCTTTTGTTTGGCCAAGAAGGCGCTGGAATGTCAGATGAGGGAATTGCAGTCTGCGAAGTTTTATATGAAATTAATCAATATGGATCTACACGATCAATGAATGCCTCTGCCGCTGGTGCAATTGCGATGTACCACTGGGCGCTGCAGCACCTGCCACGCTAAGAAACTAGTTCTGCCAGCAATCCATCCACTGCGCGTTCAACCATGGCCAGCGTTGTTTCATACGCTTCATCACTTTGGTTATAGGGATCTGGAACTTCTAGTTTGAAATAATCAGCTGAATTCGGATCAATACCTTTTAGCGCTGGATCAAAGCTTCTTAAGTAAAAAACTTTCGAGCGTTGTTCTTCATTTTCTGCCAAAGAAACAACATTGTGATAATTACTTGAATCCATGACAAGAATTAAGTCGTGCACAAAGAAATCATTACTGGTGAATTGCTTGGCCGTGTGTTCATGGGTGTAGCCAGCTTTTTCCCAAATCTTCTTTGATGAAGGATGTGGGCCTTGCCCGATGTGCCATGGGCCAGTGCCTGCGCTATCGACAGAGATAACTGGCGATGTGATTGCCTTCTTTTTGTTAGCAAGAACCGCTGCTGCCATGGGTGAGCGGCAAATATTGCCCAAACAGACCATGGTGATGCTGATCTGATCGCGACCTTTAATTGAGGAGATCACGCTCAGGTTCATCTTCTAACGCCTCTTGAACAGATTTCAAGCGGCGTTCAATCTCATCAGCCTCTTCTACCCGACCTTGCATACGCAGGATCTTGGCGATTCTTGATTCAATATCGACGATGAATTCAAAATCTTTTGGTTCATCTTCACTAACGATTGCCAAAACATTTTCTAGAGTTGCCAAACCTTCATCATATTTTTCAAGCAAAATTTGAGCTTTGCCGAATTCGAAAGAGGCAAAGGTTTCACGACGGTGATCATGGCCTGTCTCAAATACATCAACCGCCTTGCGTGCAGTTTCTAGCGCAAGTTCGCCTTCACCAAGCTCGATAAGACACGATGCCATTTTCTGATCGCACCTTGCTACATGAATCACTTCTTTGTTGCGCTTAAACAATGAACGCGCTTCTTTGAAAGCTTCAATGGCTTTTTCATAATTCTTAAGCTCACGCTCTGCACAACCAATCAAATGTAAATCATTTGCTGCGCCAATTTCATTTCCATCTACCAAGTGTTCTTGTGCACATTCATTCATCGTTTCTACAACTTTGTCGTAGTTCTTAGACGAGTACCACCATTCGCCAAGAGTGCAGGCAAGTTCCAGAGCGATAGGAGATTTGTTCTCGCGCAAAATTTCAACAGCTTTGCTCATGGCATTTGCTGCTTCATCCATGCGCTTGAGTTGATTTAAGTTATACCCAATTGCTGAATACGCTTGTGCTAATCCTTCTGAAGAAACTGTTTCACCAAGTTGTGAATAAATATCACGAGCAGTTTCGGCAAGTGCTAACGCTTCGTCATATTGCCCACGTGCATAAATTCGAGCGCTTAATTCGTAGTAAGTACTGGCACGTTCTTCACCTTCAACTTCGGGAATGCGGTCCCACAACATTTCCTCGGTGACGAGCTCTTCCATGCCTTCGTCTTCACTCATGTGTGTGACCTTATATGCATCGGCTTAAGGTCGCGCGGGAAAATCAATCTGCGCCACTGGCCAATTTGAAGTTTTGACCGCTTTAAGCACCTCGGCGGTCACCGACTGAATCTGCTTTTGGGTGTCGGGATCAAAGGTATGACCCCATGGGCAGCGGTTGTTTATCGCGCAAACCCAGCCGTTTGTTCCCATATTCAATACAGATGCCCCACTTGGAGCGTTGTAATAAGTGGACATTGCGACGTAGCCCTTTTCGGTGGGGCTAATTGCAGAGCGCGCAGAAACTTGAACACCAGGACCAATTGTTCCAAGGGCGGTGTCTGCTTCATAACCATAAATACCTTTGATTACTGCATCCTGGCCTAACCCTGCAAAGGGCCAAAGATTGTTTGACACCAAATCTTTTTTGATTGCTAATGCAAAATACTGAGAACCTAACAACATTGATTCGGGTCGCGAAATATCTCGATACGGCGTTCTACCACTGATGTTTCTTCCATTAATTTCAGTAATGGCAAAGGCAGTATTTCCACCAAAAGCAACAAGATTTTTTCCTTGAGCTACAGCTGCATCAATTGAATCTCTCATGGCAATTGTCCAGTACTCGCTGTGACCACCAACAATGATTGATTTAGTTTGTTCAAAAACTGAAGGATTGTTGTGCACTTCAAAATCTGTCACATAGTTAATGTCTATTCCGATTTTTTCCATCATGGTGACCAGCGGTTGTTCCATGTATCTAAATTGACCAGAACCGTCACCGTCATAAGGGCGATCAAGTGAAACTATTTTTGCCGCAGTTTCACGAGCGCCATCAGCACCTTTGTATAAAGATTGCCCACCCCACTGGTTATAACTTTGCCACGTTAAAACTGAAGAGATAAATGTCGCCTCACTTGGAGCATCACCGTAAACAAGAAATGGCACAAAGGTTGCGGCTCTTAAGTTGTTAGAAAGTTTGATGAGGTACTGCCCCGGCGGTGTCTTTGAATCAATTGATATCTGGGTCGGAGATTTCAATTGTCTTACCAGGCGAGCGCCATGGTTGTTGTAGTAACCCATTCGATAAATGGAGGCGGTAAATTTTTTAGAACCGACCGTTGTAAGAGTTAACTTCTCGCCACATGTTCCACTGCTTGAACTAAGAAAGCCTTCGATACGGGGAACATCTTTACGCCTAGAAAAGTCAGCGCTAAAGCGCAATGGAACGCCCTTGCTCCAGCTCTTGTCCCCTTTTTTCAGATTCTCGCGAGCTACCCATCCAGCTGACTGATCCCATCGGCAATCGGTGGCAGTTGCCGGTAGTGGTGCCAGCAAGGCAGCGAGCAGGACCACCACCAAGAATCTACGCATGAGCACACCTTAGGCCACGCTTACTTGCCTATATATGGCAGATGCAAATGATTTGCATTAACCTTTTCCCATGCATATCCCTGATGGATTTATTGATGTCCCTACGTCGGCGGTCTTTGCCGGCTTGGCCGCTGCTGGCGTAGCTACAGCACTAAAAGGTGCTCGCACCCAATTAGATGAAAAGAGCGCACCTCTTGCAGGGTTAACCGCGGTCTTTATCTTCGCTGTTCAGATGCTCAACTTTCCAGTTGTTGCTGGAACAAGTGGCCACTTGATCGGTGCCGCGCTCGCTGCGGTGCTCGTGGGGCCATGGGCCGCGACCCTTGCCTTAACCGTTGTCTTAGTCATGCAGGCATTTCTTTTTGCAGATGGTGGCATCACCGCTCTTGGTTTGAGTATTTTCAATATGAGCGTGATCTCTGTGTGGGTTGGCTACGGAGTATTCGTTGTTGTTAAAAAGATTCTTCCAAAAACTAAATCTTCGATTGTTGTTGCATCTGGAATTGGAGCACTTATTTCTGTTCCTGCCGCTGCACTTGGCTTCACGCTTCAGTACGCAATCGGTGCAACCGGAACATTCTCTGTAACCAGCGTACTTAGCGCGATGGTTGGAACACATGTGCTGATTGGTATCGGAGAAGCAATCATTACCGGCTTAACAGTTAGCGCAGTTATTGCCAGCCGCAGTGATCTTGTTTACGGATGGAAAGACAGCAAAACTCAATTGGAGATTCGCCATGGATAAGAACAAAAAGTTTTTAGCCGCAGGATTTCTGGTTTCTCTTTTCTTAGCTGGCGTAGTTTCTTTCTACGCTTCATCTGATCCAGATGGTCTAGAAAAGGTTGCAGAAGATATTGGCTTCATTGAAACTGCCAAGGATCACACTTACGCCGATGGCGCGCTAGCTGACTACAGCGTTAAGGGAATTGAAAACGAACGAGCATCAGTTGGTGTCGCGGGTGTTATCGGAGTAATTGGTACCGCTGTCGTTGGTGGCGCTCTGTTTACATTTATCGCCCGTAAGCCAAAAAAGGTAAGTAAATAGAGCTGAGAACCCATAATCATGGTCACCATCACGGCCATGATGTTGGGGAAAGACTTTACCTACACCGACATTCGGTGATTCATTCTCTGCCTTCACACACAAAAATCGTTGCTGCCTTTTTCTTTATTGTTATTGCCGTTTCTACCCCAATTCAAAGATGGGAAGCCTTTGTCGGGTTTTTCCTCGTTCTTTTCATGACCGTGGCTGCGGCAAAAATTCCTTTTACTTTGCTGTTCAAGCGTGCATTAATTGAGATTCCATTTATCTTCTTCGCATTACTGATGCCATTTTTTGGAACTGGCGAAAGATTTGAGGTTGGCCCACTTAATCTGTACCGCGAAGGCTTGCTTGCAGGTGCAGGGATCTTCATCAAAGGCACCTTGGGTGTTATCACCGCAATTATTCTCTCTACCAGCACACAAGCTCGCGAGATTCTAAGAGGATTAGAAAGGTTGCGTCTTCCATCACTGATGGTTCAAATCGCATCCTTTATGTTGCGATATGTAAATGTTGTTAATAGTGAGATGGAAAGAATGAAGGTAGCTCGCGAATCACGTGGTTTTGAAGCTACAGGTTTAAAGCATTGGAAAGTTATTGCAACAGCGGCTGGTGCATTATTTATTCGATCATATGAACGTGGTGAACGCGTTCATCTAGCAATGATTTCTCGAGGTTACGATGGTGTTTTGCCTCATGATGAACCACCGCACATCCCGCTTTCTATTTGGTTGCGTTCACTGACGCTTCCAATTTCGGCTTTGATAATTTCCCTTACTACCCTGACGCTAGGATTCTGATCATGAGTACACCAAGCCTTGAAATCAAAGAGCTCGCATTTGCTTATCCCGATGGCAATCAAGCTCTTTATGGCGTAAACCTTTCAGTACAAAAGGGAGAACGCGTTGCACTGCTTGGTCCTAATGGTGCAGGTAAAACAACACTTGTCATGCACCTCAATGGAATCCATCCGACTTCACATGGTTCGGTGCATGTAGCTGGCCAACTTGTTGATGCAAAAGATAAAGCTTCTCTGAAAGAGATTCGCGCCAAGGTCGGAATTGTTTTTCAAGATCCCGATGATCAATTGTTTATGCCAACCGTTGGTGAAGACATTGCCTTTGGCCCATACAACATGGGTAAGCGCGGCGCTGAACTTGATGCGATAGTTGATGAAGCTTTGAACTTAGTCGGGATGAGCGAATTCAAAGATCGCCCACCGCATCACCTTTCATTTGGCCAGCGACGACGTGTAGCTGTTGCAACTGTGCTTGCAATGAAGCCAGAAATCCTTGTCTTAGATGAGCCGTCTTCAAACCTAGATCCAGCTAGCCGCCGTGAACTAGCCGATATTTTGAGATCACTGGACATCACGATGGTGATGGTGACGCACGATTTACCGTACGCATATGAATTATGTCCGCGCTCTGTGATTCTTAAGGGCGGCATCATTGTTGCCGATGGTTCTACGCGTGAAATTCTTACTGATTCAGCGCTATTGGCCGCGAATCGTCTTGAACTTCCTGTTGGTTTTTCCATTCAATAATCCACGGTAGAATTAACCCGTTGGTGCGACCGCACCAAAGCACTTCCCCCAAGTGCTGCACATGCAGCACTACATGCGAGTCTTATTTTCGCCCTAGCCGCCAAAAGTGCGAGCTATACCCGAGACGCGCTTGTCGTCTCGATTGGTATGCATTTCTATGTCTCTACAACCACGTACTAGCGCGCCCGGAAAAGCTCGTCGCGCAGCATCAGCAGGAAAGCCTAAGCGCGCAAAGAAGGCTGTCGCTTTTAAAGAAGCAGCGCCTAAAGCCCGTCATACAACTGCGCAAAAAGCAGCTCGTAAAGGTGCAGCAGCAAAGCCTGCGACTGGTAAGCCATCAACTCGTCGTTATTCAGATGTTGATCCAACAACAACTTCAAAGAAGGAAGTTCGTTTAGTCGAGCGTTCAAAGTTGCGCGCAAAGCGTTACCAAGAACAGACAGCATCAAAGCCACGTCCGATTGAAGCTCCTGAAGAACGCAAGGCACGTATCGAGCGTTCACAGCGTCCAGATTCTCGTGCAAAGAAGTTTGTTAAAGAACGTGAAGTTCGCGAATCAGCACCACGTGCAGAGCGATCAGAACGTCCAACATCTCGTCCAGAAGTTAGAAAGCCATACAAGAAAGCAGAACGACCAGAGCGTCCGGCATTCAAGCGTGAAGATTCACGTCCGGCATTTAAGAAGGATTCAGATACTCGTCCAACAAACCGCCGCGATGCAGTAAAGGCAAAGATTGCACGCACCGATGATGGTCGCCCAAACTTTGAACCACGTAAGCGCGAAAAGTTTGATCCAACACGTCCAAAGAAGAACAGCGTTGCACCAGATACTCGCGCAGCTAACTTCCGTGCAGAGCGTCCAGTTCGCGATCGCCGTAATGATTCACCAGCGTATGCGCGTGATGATTTCAAGAAGCACGCTAAATCACATTCAAATGCCGCTGTAGATTTTGGTGCAGATGACAATTACATTTCAACAAACCTTGCCGATGCAAACCTTGTTGATGCAACTCCGCTAACAGAAATCACAACAACTTTTGCTGATCTTGGAATTGCGGCACCACTTGTTAACGCACTAAGCAAGCAAGGAATCATGCATCCATTCCCAATCCAGATCGCAACACTTCCAGATGCTCTTGCAGGACATGACATCTTGGGTCGCGGACAAACTGGTTCAGGAAAGACACTTGCATTTGGTTTAGCGCTACTTAACAATCTCAATGGCAAGGTTGCAAAGCCACATAAGCCATTGGCACTTGTTTTGACTCCAACCCGCGAACTTGCACAGCAGATCGATGAAGTTTTGATGCCGCTTGCGCGTTCAATTGGTCACGAATCAGTTGTTGTTGCTGGTGGAATGTCTTACTCAAAGCAGATCACTGCAATGCGTCGCGGAACTGCAATCTTGGTTGCTACACCTGGTCGTTTGATCGATCTACTTAATAAGGGTGAAGTTCAATTAGATCAGTTGCAAATTACTGTTCTGGATGAAGCAGATCAGATGGCTGACATGGGCTTCTTGCCTGTTGTTAAAGAAATTCTTGATCAGGCAAAGCTTGATGGTCAGCGTTTACTTTTCTCTGCAACGCTAGATCGCGGTGTGGATTCCTTGGTTCGTCAGTACCTGAAGAACCCAAAGACTCACTCATTACAAAACGACCGTGCATCTGTTTCAACTATGGAGCACTACGTATTGGTTATGAATCCATCTGACAAAGATGACATCACAAATCAGGTTGCAGCTCGTAACGGAAAGACAATCTTGTTTGTTAAGACTCAGCGCGGTGCTGACCGTTTGGCTGACAAACTTGCTCACGCAGGTGTTCCAGTTGGTGCTCTGCACGGTGGAAAGTCACAAGCGGTTCGTACACGTACTTTGGCGCTCTTCAAAGAGACTCCAAATGCCGCACTTGTTGCAACAGATGTTGCAGCACGCGGAATCCACGTAGATGGAATTTCACTTGTTGTACACGTTGATGCACCAACAGATCACAAGGATTATCTACACCGTGCAGGTCGTACTGCACGTGCTGGTGAGGCCGGAACTGTTGTCACTCTTGCAACTACACGTCAGCAAAAGTCGATCGGTGGACTTACACAACGCGCGGGTGTCACTCCTAAATTTGTTGGCGTTACACCGCTCAGCACAGAACTCATGAAGATTACGGGTGCACAGGAGCCATCAGGTATTCCTTACATCGTTCCGATTGTTGAAAAGTCAGTACGTAGCGGCGGAAAGCGTCCACGTCCTAACTCAAG
>CAYMNN010000013.1:0-18410 GCA_964391815.1 uncultured Candidatus Planktophila sp. | reverse complement strand
ACGCTGGCTTTGGAACCAATAAAGCTTTCACGATGTCGACTTTAGAAATTGAGCAGCAGCTTCTAGATGTATTGGTCCGCACCCCAATGCGTTTGATGCATGTAGCGCTGCCCCTTATGAAGGCTCGCAATAACGGAATCATCATCAATGTTTCATCGGTTGCGGGTTACATCGCAGGTGGCACGTACAGCGCATCAAAGTCTTATCTGACAGTCCTTTCTGAATCTTTGAATACCGAACTGTCTGCAACCAATGTAAAGGTCAGCGCTCTATGCCCAGGCTTTACCCGCACTGAATTCCACCAGCGTGGAAAGATGTCGATGACAGGGTTACCTAACTTTCTGTGGCTTAACTCTGATCGATTGGTTGAACAATCATGGCGTGATGCGCTCAAAGGTAAAGCGGTAAGCATTCCGGGTTGGCAATACAAGCTCTTGGTCTTTATTGTCGAAACCATCCCGCGCTCCATTGTTAGAAAAGTTGGCATGAACATGAGGGCCAAGCAAAGAAAGTAAAGGTCATACTTATTGGACTCACGGCGGGTTTTCAGCCTTCTTTAAGTGCCTAATCGATAGTATTGCCCCATTACAACGAAAGGCATCCATATGTTCCGCAAGATTGCATCACTTTCTGTAGCGCTTATCGTCGCCGGCGGCGTCATGATCGCAGTACCTGCAGATGCATCAACCAAGATCTCAAATGGCGTTGCATGCAAAAAGTCAGGCCAAACAATTAAGACAAGTGGCGGAACCTACCGTTGTACAACAAATCCATTGAGCACCAGCAAACGACTAACCTGGTTATCAATGGACTGCGTAACTGCCGCACGTGATGCAGTTGCAGCACAGCGTTCAGCAGCAACAACTGCTGCAAACTTCAAAGCACAGCTTCCTGTTATCGAACTCGGCATCACAACTGAAACTGCAAACCGAGCAGAGATTCAGGTAAAGCTTGATGAAGCTAATAAGCGTTTAGTTGCAGCCCAAGCAAAACTGGCTGCAGCAACAACTGAAGCAGATAAGAAAATTTTGACAACCGCAGTTGGTTCATGGACATCTGCTACTCGTGCCTATGCAAGCAAGATTCGCAACATTGATCTGACTATCCGAAAGTTAGAAACTGCAAAGCTTGCAGCAACTAACAAGCCGGCAGAACTTGCAGCAAATGTTGCCGATGCCCGCGCTAGCGCATCATTAATCTGCACCCGAGGCTTCTAAAGCTCAAATCTTCACAAAAACCCCGCTGCCCGTATAGGTAGCGGGGTTTTTGCATCTTAGGGAATCCCTATCCTCATGCCTTCATGATGTTCCTAATCTTGATACATGCGCGCATTGCGTTTTGTGCCTTTAGCACTCCTTGGGTTCGCATTTCTTGCCCATCAAAGCTTTCAAGGTGTTGTCTCTGATTTATTTCTCTTTAACGCTATCCCGATCACTTGCCTTATCTCCATTCTCATAGCACCTGGGATCAACAACAAGTGGGCACAACCTTTGATCGCGCTAGCTATTGCTTCTTGGAGTTTTGGTTCAATAACGGCAACCTCAGGTTCATACATTGAACTGCCGGCCTTGGCGGCAAATCTTTCTGATGGGCTGTACTTACTTTTTTATCCACTAGCCCTGCTTGGCATGCAGCTTCTGATTTCAATCCGACAAAAACTAACGATTCTCGAGATTGTGGATGCCTCCATTGTTGGGTTGGGTTTAAGCACTTTAGGTGCTGCATTTGCACTGCAACCAGTGCTTCCACATTTTGATGGTGATCTGAACCAATCTTTTTTGGCCATCATCTATCCAGTCGCTGACTTAGTTTTGTTGTGCTTCATTGTTGCAATAACCATCATGCAAGGTTTCTCATGGCGTGGATTGCTTCTAACAGTTGGGGTGTGCATATATGCAGCTACGGACTTTATTTTCTTATGGCAAAACCTAAATTCAAACTATGAATTTGGTTCGATTGTTGATTACGGGTGGTTACTTGCATTTGTCGTGATTGCTGAAAGCGTGTGGCATGCGGGGACAGATAATTCAGTGAAAAATGGAATTAGCCCAATTCTGATTACGGTTTCTGTTTTCCTCAGTGCGACTCTGCTGGCATTACTTGCGATCGCACCAGCTAACTTCCCACATTTCATTTTGATTCCAGCAATCGGAACTTTAGGTCTGGCCTTTATTCGCATGAGTATCGCCTTAAGTCAGGCGCGCAATATTGGTCATGAAAGAGTCCTGGCCAGAACTGATGAATTAACTACGCTTCCCAACAGAAGACGTTTAATTGCTGAAATTCAGAACTTTGCAACACGTACAGGATCGCTACTTCTTCTTGACCTGGATGGCTTTAAGCCAGTAAACGATAGTTATGGCCACGAGGTCGGAGACAAAGTCTTGCAACAAGTGGCTCAACGCTTTACTCGGGCTTTGCCAAGTAGCGCTTTGCTTGCGCGTTTGGGCGGTGATGAATTTGGAATTCTGGTTGATGGCTCGAATGAATCGGTGATGGAGATTGCTTTAGCTCTGCGGGGCACGCTTTCGTACCCATTTGTGATTGATGGCAATGAAATAAGCATTGGGGTAAGTATCGGAATTGCAAACAATGATGGGGCTGATGATTTATTGCTGCGTGCAGATAATGCGATGTATTCAGCTAAGCGCCAGGCATTGGGGGTTTGTCAGCTTTAATCTCTTGCAAGCGAGCAAGTGCTTCGTGGCGCTCAACTGCGTGATCAACTATGCGCTCGGGGTAACCCTTGCTATATCCATCAAGAAACAACCATGGTTCATGAATTTCAGAGGCCGATAGATGAGCAAGTTCGGGAACGTACTTACGAATGTAATCGCCGTTTTCATCAAAACGTCGGCCTTGTTCAATTGGATTAAAGACTCGGTAATAAGGCGATGCATCAGTTCCACACCCTGCCGTCCACTGCCAACCATGAGCATTTGAAGCAACATCGTAATCAACTAAGTGTTCGGCAAAGAAACGTTCACCCAGTTGCCATTCTAGGTGTAAGTCTTTAACTAAAAATGAAGCTACAACCATACGGGTTCGGTTGTGCATCCACCCTTCAACCACAAGTTGGCGCATTGCCGCATCCACAAATGGGTATCCAGTCTTACCTTCACACCATGCTTTAAATTGCGCACCTGGTTTGTCATAACGCATCTCGGCAAATTTTGGTGCATAGTATTCAATATCAGTCATTGGATTGTTGAATAAAACATCGGCATAAAATTCACGCCAAGCAATCTCTTTTCTAAATGTGTCATGAGCTTTGCTTTCGCCAAGGTTTTGAAGCAATGTGCGGGGATGAATTTCGCCAAACTTTAAATAGGTACTCATTTTCGAGGTTCCATCAATTGAGGCAAAGTTTCTGTTCTCGTCGTAAGAATCCAAACCTTTATTTGTAAACTCTTTGAACCGCTTGAGCGCGGCAGCTTCGCCTGCTTGGATCACAGTGACGCCTTCAGGCATCGCAAAATCAGGAAAAGCGCGGTATTCAGCGGTTGGTTCTACGCAGGTGAATTTCTTAGGTGTAACTGCCGGTGCACGCCAACCATGTGTTCTCCAGCCTTTATAAAAAGGTGTGTACACCTTGTACGGGGTTGCATCAGAAGGTTTCAAGACTCGACCTGGTGCAACTGCGTATGGACTTCCTGTTCTTATTAAATTGATTCCTGCAGCTTCGACTCTGGCATCTCGTGCAGCGCCATATCGTTCGTATTCTGCTGAAATGTGAACTTGTTCAACGCCATACTTTTTAATCAGCGTTGTAAGAACTTCTACTTGATCACCTTGAATAATGTGGAGTTTGTTTCCAAGAGATTCATCTAGGGCTCGCAGGGATTGACCCATGTATGCCAGCAATTTTGCACCCGCCTCTTTAATCTGGGTTTGATCCAGAATAAAAAGCGGGATTATTTGATCGGATGATTCAATTGCAGCTAACAATGCTGGGTGATCATTGATTCGAAGGTCGCGACGAAACCAGATTATTGATGTTTTCGGCGCTGACATGGGATGATTAAAGCATCATGCAGGAGATTAAGCGCTTCCAAATCCGCGGAGTTCCGGGCGAAGTTGTGCGTACCCGTTTCCAAGAGCGCACCGTTGATTATTGGATCCCACGCGGCGGCAGCGATCACCTGCTCATTGCTCATGATGGTCAAAATGTCTTTGATGGCACTACAAGTACCCACCGCAGGCAAACCTGGAAAATGGCGCAATCTGCAATTGATGTTGCCAAGGAAGCAGGCATAAAGCCGCCAACAATCATTGGTGTCTGGCATAGCTCGACGAAAAACAATCCTTGGGGACGAGCCAAGGATTTAGCACCAGAAAAGTTTTTTACCGCAGGTTCATATGTAGATCCGCGCTGGGCAATCAATGATCCAGCGGTAACGCTTCATTCAGATGCGTATTTGAATCAAATTTTTGCTGAAATAGTGCCGGCAATCGTCGGTGCGTACTCCCCCGAAAAAACCGCCGTTATTGGCTCAAGTATGGGTGGTTTAGCAACTTTGTACGCAGCGATCCAACATCCAGACAAGTTTTCAACCGCACTTGCTTTGTCTCCACATTGGATCATTAGCAATGAAGATTTTGCACGAGCAATGGTTGAAGCTTTGCCATTAACGCACAGAATTTGGATGAGCCGCGGAGACAAAGGTTTGGATAAAGAGTATCCGCCATTACAAAACTTTGTTGATTCATTGATGCGTGAACGTGGATTTACAAGTAATTTTGAATCAAAGGTTTATAAGCGAAGCGGCCATAACGAAAGATCATGGGCTAAATATCTAAATGATCCACTTCGTTTCTGGCTTAACGATTAACTTGCCAAATAGCCTGCACCGCAGTTTTTGATTTAACTCCAAATTTTGATCCACTGGCAGCGTGCCCATACAGAGTCTTTGAAACGTGCAAACCTAAATCAGCCAGATCTATCTTTACATTGACCGCGGTGCGGGAAACAAATACAAGAATTGATTGTTCGGCAGATTCGCGCAAGTACATGATGAAATCTTTTTCAGCAGCGATCCAACGTAAACCACCATTTATAAGCGCATCGTTGCCTTTTCGTATCGAAATCAGTTCGCGAACATTGTCCATAAATGCATGATCCCAACCAGAACGATCATCCCAATTAATGGTGCGACGCCCATCTTCGCCCCACGAACCTTCAAGACCAATTTCATCACCGGCAAAAATCGAAGGTACACCTGGATAGGTCAGAACCATGGTCATAGCTGAAAGATGAGATGCCACATCACCCTTTACGACTGTACGAAAACGTGCAGTGTCATGGCTATCTAGAAGCACCATGCTTGCAGTAACTGATCGCCAAGGAACTGAGGCGTTAAATTGCTTCATGCTATTGATTAATTGTTGACCTGAAATTTGTGGCATTGCAAAAGGAAGACCTTGAAAACCTCCGCCAATTTCAGAGTTTCTATTGAGCCAGTTCCATACTGGGCGCATAAAGCCTTGGTAATTCATGGCTCCATGCCAGCCAAGGCCATTGAGATCACTGGCTACAAAGTCGCCGTTTTCTGCAACAAGCCAAGCATCCGGATTAGTTTCATTCATCGCCTGACGAATACCGTGCATCACATCATCATGTAAATCATCAGCGCCTAATCGACCCGTCATATTTCCCACGTCAATACGCCAACCAGACATTCCAAATTTAGGTGAGATCCACGTGCGAACTATTGAATTCTTACCTTTGTACATCTCATTTTTCAAGGCTACAGAATTAAAGTTGAGCTTTGGTAATGAAGCCAATCCCCACCAACCAACATAGCCATGCTTTACCGACTTATCCCAATAAAAATAAGAGCGCTCTTTTGCACTTTTGTTTTTCTTAGCTTTTGCAAGCCATGGATGTCCGGCACCACAATGGTTACTTGTTAAGTCACCCATAATTCGGATACCAAGTTTGTTTGCTTTCTTTACTAGCGAAAACAACGCTTTGTTTCCGCCAAGAATCGGATCGACTTCAGTAAAGCTACTGGCGTCATAACGATGGTTAGATCGAGATGGGAAAAAAGGTGTGAAGTAGATTCCGGTCACACCTAAACCATGAATATGATCTAAACGCTCTTCAACTCCGGGAAGATCTCCGCCATATAGTTCGCTACTTGTAAATTCGCTTCGACCCCGCGGAAGTTCATTCCAATCACGTGGATGTGCCCAATCCGGGGTTGGATAAGTGTTTGCAGATTTAGCAAAACGGTCTGGAAATATTTGATAGAAAACAGATGACTTAATCCATTCCGGGTTTGCTGGGACAGCAACAATTTGAAAATCATTATTTGTATGAACATCGTGGTCGCTTAGCCCAAAAGCATTAAGCCAGTCATATTTGTCTCTGGATACAAATACGAAGCGATACAGGGTGTGGATGTTGATGATGGGTACTTCGACCTGGTACCAATCCTCTGTTCGGCCTTTTTCAGCTAGAACTAGCTCATAACTGCGTGGTTCGCCATCTTCGTAGATTCGAACAAAGCTCTTTTCAAATGCGTAAGAGTGTGGAACTCGAACCTTTAAAACAACTTTCTGGCCGATCTTGGGTGCGGCGTTACTTACGTATAGCTCGCTGCCATCATGGTGCGGGAATAAGGATGGTTGTACTTGGTAACTCATACTTGACTCCCTTCGAGTTAACGGCGGTCGCCTTAATTTCTACCGTTTTGCCCTCGTATTCAAGTGGATCTACATAGACCATATATGGCGAATTAGTATCTGTTCCGAGCGAGTTCCAGTTTTGTTCACCTGCGGATCGAATAAAGAAAGTTACCTTAGCCATATCTTGAGTAGTAACCGATGCTTTGGTTTCATAGTAACCAGTTAAGAAATCTAACTCAGATGAAATCTTGCCAACCTTTACATTTGTTTTATCGATTACTTGATTGGCTTTCAAGACAACGGTGGAAAGTGCCGGAACTGTAATAGTTATCTTTTCGCCAGCTGCTTTAACTGTGGTCTTACCCATAAGCAGTTTCCAGCCACCTTTAGAGGTCGCTGTGCTGATGGTGGCCTTAATCGCTTTAGTGGAGTTATTGAATGCCACAACGTATTCGCGGTTTTCTGCATCATCTTTCTTGGAAATTGCCAGCAGATAATCTTTGGCATATCTAATTTGCATCGAAGAATTAGCCAGGGCTGGATTAGCCGTACGCAACTTTGCAAGCAGCTTTAGATGGTTTGCAATTGGGTGCTTGTCGGTCACATCAAAGGCATTTCCAGTTCCGATGGGCGATGAGCCAACTCGCTTTTCAGTTTTCCAGATGTTTACTTTGGTCGAAAACATGTCTTGGCGGGCCAACTGATCACTGCCAGAACCAGTGCCGATCATTCCTACTTCATCGCCGTAGTAGACCGATGGAATACCTCTGGTTAAGTACATCAATGAATGGCCCAAGAGCACACGTGGCAAGAGTTCATTGGCTGGGTTTATCCGCTTAGATTCAATGATTTTTCCAGCTCGGCCCATGTCATGGTTACCCAAGAAAGTAACCATATTGGCAGCGCTAGAAGTAGCCGTCGTATACAAATCATCATAACCAAATAAGTTTTCAATTGTGGTTGCATCAGAATACCCAGATGCAAATTCTGCAGCTGATCTTTGGAAAGGGAAATCCAGTACTGTCTGAATTTTGTTCCGGCGAATGTAATTCATTAAATTAATTGGGTTTACATCCCATACTTCACCAAAAATAGTGAAGTCGTTGATTCCTACAGATTTTGCTGCAGCATCAATTTGTGGTGACCAGTTCTTAAAGAAGTTGTCATCTACATGTCTAGCGGTATCAACGCGAAAACCTGAAAGACCATAATCCTTGATCCACTTGCCATAAACTTCAGCCCACCCGTTATAAACAACCGGCTTTGCTGTTGCAATGTCATCTAGTCCGTAGAAATCACCTAACTGCATACATGATCCATCGCCCCAGCAACTATTCATGTCACCAACGTTGTGATAATTACTTAAGTCGTTAAGCCACGCTGGATTTTTAGCATTTGTCATATCTGATGGAATAAATGCATCTTTATCTTTGTACTGGATTACATCCCCAGTGTGATTTGTTACGACATCCAAAATCAACTTCAATCCGAGCTTCTTTGCGCAATCTGCAAATGCCACCATGTCTGCAGTAGTGCCAAGGTGTGGATCTACATTGAGAAAATCAACGCCCCAATATCCGTGATAGCCCGCTCCGTACGGAGTTGGTTTCTGTTGCACAACCAGCGGCGTAACCCATACCGCGGTAAAGCCCAATTTCTTGATGCGCGCTAAACCATTATCACCTGGTGCACATGTTCCGGTTAATCCCTTTAGGTCACCGCCATGAAAAAAGGCGGTATCTCGGGGATCAAAGCCTGGGTACTTATCATTACTGGTATCACCGTTGAGATAACGGTCTGGAAAAACAAAGTAAATAAGATCTTTTGCTAGCCCAACACGGTCTTGCGGAACTGCTGGAGCTGCTGCAACTGCAGTTGTTGCAAAAACTAAACACGCAAAAGCTGCAACTACTGAGGCAATTCTTTTGGTGAACATTAACCCTTAACCGAACCTGCGGTTAATCCACTAACAATGTACTTCTGTAATGACAAGAAGATAATGACGATCGGAATAGAGGCAAGGATGGAACCAGCAGCAAATGGTCCCCAGTTTTGAGAATACTGGCCGCCAATAAATTGCTGCAGACCAACTGCCACAGTTCGGCTTTCCATATCTACCAAGAACAAGCGAGCCAAAATAAACTCATTAAAAGTTCCGATGAAACTTAGTAGCGCAACAACTGCCAAGACTGGTGCTGCTAGCGGAACGAAGATCAACCAGAAAGTCTGAACTTCAGATGCACCATCAATTTTGGCCGCTTCATCAAGTTCTGCCGGAATTGAATCCACGAAACCTTTGAGCAACCAAATGTTTACACCCATGGCACCACCCAGGTAAACCAAGAGCAGACCAGGTTGAGTACCTAAACCAATTTCAGGAGCGAACTTGTAGACACGCTCCATGATCACGTAAACAGCAGAGATTGCAAGAATTGCTGGGAACATCTGAACCAACAGCAATAGTTGGATTCCGAATTTGCGTCCCTTGAACTTCAAGCGACTAAAGGCAAAAGCTGATGCGGTTCCGATAATCACCGAAAACACTGCCACAGATCCTGCGATGTACAAAGAGTTTTTAACCCAAGTTAAGTAAGGAATCGTTGGGTCGTTAAACAGCTTGTCATAATTTGCAAAGGATATTTCTCGTGGCAAGAAGGAGCTCAACTGCAGACTTCCGGATGAGCTAAATGAAGAAATAATCACTAAATACAGTGGAAATAGCGCAAACAAACAGATAGCAATTCCAACCACATGTCGCCACAAGTCCTGCCTTAACCACTTGTTCATGCGAAAGTCTCCAATACCTTGGATTTTCTCAAGCTATACAAGGAAATAGATGCGACAAGAATGAAGATGATCAGCGAAATCGCACTTGCTAAACCAAGATCCTGTGTACCTGAACCAAAAGCAATCTTGTAGGTATAGCTGATCAAGATGTCGGTTGCACCAGCAATTTCGCCATCTAGTTCATTACGAGGTCCACCACCTGTTAACAAGAAGATCAAATTGAAATTATTGAAGTTGAAAGCAAAGGATGCAATCAATAGAGGTGAAAGAATCTGAAGCAGCAAAGGCAAAGTAATCTTGCGGAAAATCTGTCGAGGATTCGCGCCATCAATTGCTGCTGCTTCCATGAGCTCACTTGGAATTGCTTGCAAAGATCCGCTCGAAATCAAATAGAAGTACGGGAAGCCCAGCCAAAGGTTTACCAAAATAACCGCAACACGGGCAAAGTTAGGATCTGAAAACCACGCGATATCTGTACCGAGCAAAGTGTTAATCGCACCGAATTCGGTGTTAAACATTCCACCCCAAATCAAAATACTCATGACACTTGGCATCGCATATGGCAGCACCAAGATAGAACGGTAGATGCGACGTCCGCGAATTGGTTTGTTAAGCGCCAGTGCAAGTAGAAGTCCCAGTGCAAATGTTGTCAGTACGGTTAAGAAAGCAAATGCAACGGTCCAAATGAAGACTCGAATCAAAGGCTCTCGGACACGAGAATCGGTAACAATATTTACATAGTTTTCAAACCAGATAGGTGCTCGCCAACCTGGTTCTAGAATCGCGCTCTGATCATCTACTAACGCATAGTTTCCGCGGCCGTTATCGGCATAAATGCCGCCAGTTAATAGGTTTTTGAACTGATCTTTTTCAGGGATAAATTCCAACACTTGCTGGGATACAACACCTGCTTCAAAGCCTTCCAATGCGATGAAGTACTGATCATCAAATGCGAACCGGGTTCCCGTGAATTCCTTGTCTGCAGTTGCAAATTCTGATTCATTTAATGGCGTGAAGTTAGGAGCTTCTACCGCCACACCGAATTCGTTCAGGGTTAAGGATGATGCAACAAGGGGAATTCGATCATTTTGCGTAGAGATAAAGTATTCAGGCGTATTGATATCAGATGCCAAAATCGCAGGCTTGCCTTCGAATCTACCCAATTTAACATCAAAGCTAAGTCCAGATGGCGCAGATTCGATTGCGCGAACTTTGATCTGAACAATTGCTTCTTCTTTGGAAATAATGTTTCCGGTCTTGTAATTAAAGCCCGACATCGTGACCGTATACAAGATAGGGCCAACCACAAACGCCGTTAATAGAAGAATGCCTGGAATAAAAAATTTAAGTGGAATAGAAATCTTGCTCAAGTAAGTAAGCGCAAGCAGCAGGACCGAGATTGCCAAGAAGCCTGAGATTACATATTCGCGTTGAGCAAATGCGCTCTGTGCCAGTAAAAGAAGAATCGACGCAATCAGGGTCACAAAAATGACTTTGATGACTAAGGCAACTTTGCCTCTGATCAAGTAAGTCATGTGTTTTCCTGTCGTTTATTGGTAAGTATTAGGAAATGAGTGATGCGGGCGGTATTGCCCGCCCGCATCACTCGCTTCACCCTCTTTTAGAACTTAATTTGATTGAATCAAATTAATTAGAGATCGCCTCTTCCACCATCGGTGTTAGTGCGCCAGATTGATGCAAGCTTTGATGCTTCACGAACTGCATCCTTGCCATCAATTAGAACAGCTGTCCAGTAAGCAGGTGCTGAATCCCAGTAGTTAGCGCCACCCTTGTTGCTGTTTAGGAATGCGCCGATCTGTGGAATTCCAGCTAGAGATGCGGCTGAACCGAATCCACGCTGTGCAGCTGAAACTGTTGAGTCTGCTTGTGCACCCTTTTCAGCAGGTGGACGCTTCTCAAGTGCCTGGTAACGAACCTGGCCATCAGTTGATGCGAAGAAGTTAGTTAGAAGTGACTTAGCACCTGATTCGACACCATGCTTTGCAGCAAATGTTGTTAGAAGTGCGCCGCTAACTGATCCGAACATCTTTCCGTATGTACCTTCTACAACACCTGGTACTGGCATTAGGTTCATTGTGAATCCCTTTGCTACGTAATCTGCCCATTCCCAGTTACCAATGATTGCGTAAGGAACTGTTCCTGCTAGGAAGTTGTCCTTGCAACCTGTATCTGTTGCTGGGAAGAAACCGTTGCTCTTCTTGCCATCCATTAGGTAAGTACGAACGTTCTTACCAAATGTTGTTGCGTTGAATGCGCGGCCGTAAACAATTCCACCACGTGAGTTGAATTGGTATGCATCTGCACCGAGTGCTGAGAATACTGAGTGAGCACCCCATGACATTCCGCCACCTGCAACACATAGACCAGCCTTCAAGCCCTTAGATGCCTTGAGTGACTTGTAATTTGAAACCATCTCACCGAAAGTCTTTGGTGCAGATGAAACAAGCTTGGTGTTGTAGATCATTGCAACGTTGTTGATGTCTACAGGAACTCCGTACAACTTGCCCTTGTATGTAAGGTCAACGAACTGAGTTGGGTTGAAGCGAGCACGTACACCCGCTGTTAGTGTGATTGGAGCAAGCTTTCCGCTCTTCGCACCTGTTGGTACCCAGTCATTTCCGCCAACAACAATATCTGGACCTGATGCATCAGTTGCCTTATCAAAAGCATCCTTGAGTGCATCAAAGCTTGAGAATGTAACTACCTTTACTGTGTAACCAGAAACCCAGTCACCCTTTGCTGCGATTACCTTTGCAAGGTTTGGCCCGCGAGATTCATCTGCCCAGACAATGATCTGAGTATTTGCACTTGCTGATGGTGCTACAAGTGTTGAAACCGCAAGCGCGAATGCTGCAAGAACGCCAGCAAATCCGAAACGCTTTGTGTTCATTTATATCCTCCATGGATGGAATTCGCGCATACGAGGGCATGCGCTGTTGGGCCAATTCCACTCTTTCGGGCGTTAGTAAGCAAACGAAACACCTGTTTTTCCACTCATTTGGGCGCTCATTTATCCGATTGTTATAAAGGGTGCTCGTTGCATAAGGCGTTGCAGTGGGGGTCTGAAAACTCGCTCGTAGGCCCAAAGTGGGGTTCGATAGTGGCATGGCCGAAGAGATTGTCACCCGCGATGAGATCCGTGCGATGCGTCGTTCATACAGTGATGCCGGTTTAGAAACTTTGCCAAGTAATCCCTTTGAAGCTTTTGCTATGTGGTTAAAAGATGCACATGAAAATCCTGTCATTGTTGAAGCAAATGCAATGGTGTTGTCAACAGTTACTGCAGATTCGCAAATTAATACCCGCACTGTTTTGTTAAAAGATATTTCAGATGGTGGTTTTACTTTCTTTACTAATTACCAATCTCGTAAAGCGCACGGAATCGAATTAAATCCAAATGTTTCATTGCTCTTTCCTTGGTATGCAATGGAACGCCAAGTTTCAATTAGCGGAATCGCAGAAAAAGTTTCTGCGCAAGAATCAGATGATTACTTTGCAACTAGACCTTGGGGTTCACAAATTGGTGCATGGGCAAGTGCGCAGTCTTCACACCTTGCATCACGCGAAGAGTTAGAACAACGTTTTGCAGGTGCGGCTGAAAAATGGCCAGAAGGAAGTTCGGTCCCACGTCCTGCGCACTGGGGCGGATACCGAGTAACACCGCTTCATATCGAATTTTGGCAGGGCCGATACTCACGTCTGCATGATCGCTTGCGTTATGAGAGGACCGCCACAAGCGGTGATTGGGAACTCTCTCGGTACTACCCGTAGTCTTACCCCATGAGCATCATCATTCCTTCAGAGTTAAAGCCAGTAGATGGACGTTTTGGTTGCGGGCCATCAAAGATTCGTCCAGAAGCATTAGCTGCATTGTCAGCAAGTGGACATTCGATTCTGGGAACTTCGCACCGACAAAAGCCGGTGAAGAATGTTGTAAAGCGCGTACGTGAAGGTCTTACATCGCTGTTTAATCTTCCAGAAGGCTACGAAGTAGTTCTTGGAAATGGTGGCTCAACTGCATTTTGGGATATTGCAACATTTGGGCTTATCGAAGAGCGTTCACAGCACCTTGTATTCGGTGAATTTTCATCAAAGTTTGCCGCTGCTGCCAAGGAAGCACCTTTCTTAGGCGAGCCAACAGTTGTTAAGGCAGAACCTGGTTCACATCCAGTTGCAACAGCTGAAGCTGGTATCGATGTTTATGCATTAACACATAATGAAACAAGCACCGGCGTTGCAATGCCAATTCTGCGACCAGCCGGAACCGATGGCGCACTTGTTCTAGTTGATGCAACATCTGCTGCTGGTGGCTTAATGGTGGATGCAAAAGAGTTTGATACTTATTACTTTGCACCGCAAAAATCTTTTGCATCAGATGGTGGAATCTGGATTGCAATTATGTCTCCTGCAGCGATTGCTCGCGCAGAGAAAATCAAGGCAAGTGGTCGTTGGGTTCCAGCATTTTTTGATCTAGGGATTGCAATTGAGAATTCACGTTTAGATCAGACCTACAACACGCCGGCTTTGGTTACTTTGATGCTTTTGGCAGAACAAATCGAATGGATGAACGCCAATGGCGGACTTTCATTTGCTGCAGGTCGCAGTACTAAGTCTTCTGACATCTTGTATTCATGGGCAGAAAAGACCAGCTACACGACTCCGTTTGTCACTGATGCTGCGATGCGTTCGAAGGTAGTTGGAACTATTAACTTTGATGATGCAATCGATGCGACCAAGATCGCTGCTGCACTGCGCGAGAATGGAATTGTTGATACCGAGCCTTACCGCAAACTGGGCAAGAATCAGCTGCGCATCGGTATGTTCCCAGCAGTTGATCCAAGTGATGTTGAAGCACTTACAAAGTGCATTGATCACGTTGTTGCTGCGCTGTAATGTCTAAGAGCTTTCATCGCGACAGATTTTTCTGGGTAGTAGCGGTTCAAACCGCAATCGTTAACTTCTATCTGGGCGGTTTTGGTCCAGCACAATCTTTATTGCGCGCAGACCAAGGCACATCACTAACAATTGCTGGTTTACACGGAACCGCTATGGGCGTTGCATCTATCTTTGCTGGCTGGGCTAATCCTCGTATCGCACACAAATATGGTCGCAGCCGTGCCAGCTGGATTGGTTTATCAATTTTCATCTTTGGTCTAACTTTGTTTGTGATCTCACCACCTGTGTACCTGACTTTGCCCGCAACATTTATCACTGGCTTTGGCACATCAGTTGTGATCAACACGATGCTGACAAAAATGTCATCGCATTACGGCAAGGCGGCAGAAGTTGCGATTCCACAAGCTAATGGAATTGCATCGGTTGGCTTTGTAACCGGAACAGCCTTGATCGGAACTATTGCAATTGCTTACCCAGGCTTGTGGCGTTTAGGTTTGTTGTTAGCGATTCCGGTTGCATTGGTTTTGTTCTTTGTCGGCCGCGATAAAGCCGCAGATGATCACGTACCTGATGAGCACGGACCACAAGGTGGAAAACTTTCTAAAAAGTTTTGGATCTCCTGGTTTGGTTTTGTTGCCTGTATTTCAAGTGAGTTCGCAACATCTTTCTGGGCAGCAGCGCTGCTGAAAGAACGTGTTGGGTCAACGGCTGCTATTTCAACTGTTGCAATTGTGGCCCTTGGAACCGGAATGGGAATTGGACGTTGGTTTGGCGGCTTATGGCTAAAGCGTTTGGCGCTGGATAATCAATTGCAAGCGATCATCGCTTTGCAGTTCCTGGGCTTCTTAGGTTTCTGGTTATCGCACAATATGGTGCTTTCACTTGCTTGCTTGTTTGTTGTAGGTCTAGGTATTTCGATGCAGTTTGCACTGTCTTCAATTCGATTAATCGGCTTAAGCGATGGACGTCCAGATTTAGCAATTGGCCGCTCATCTTTGGCCGCCGGTATAGCTATTGCTGGAGCCCCATTTTTGCTCGGTTTACTGGGAGATAGTTTTGGTATTTCACGCGCTTACATCATGGTCTTTGTCTTGATCGCTATCGCTTTCATAATCGTGCGATTAATTCCTTCTAACGTGAAGGAGTCGGTATGAGTTACAAAGCTAGACGATTAATTACGCTGCTTGCCTTAATCGGAATTCTAGTTGTGATCGCGATTAACAGTCTTTAAGACTCCTGCAACAGAAGTATCTGTGGGTAGTTCTACTCGGTTCTTATAGCGGAACCAAATGATTAATGATGCAGCTAAGGAAATTCCACCACACAACGCAATCGTTGGGCGAATTCCAAGAAGTTCTGTTGTTGTTCCAATCAGTGGTGAACCAAAAGGTGTACCGCCCATGAAAATCAAAAGATACAAGCCCATTACTCGACCACGAATTGCTGGGTCGGTACTTGTTTGAACAATTGAATTTGCCGAAACCAATGTAGTCAAAGCTGTCACACCACAAATAGGAAGCCACAGAATATAAAGGGTGTAGTTAGGGATTATGGATAGGGCCATAATTGAAATGGAAAATGCAACCCCGCCCTTGATGACAAACTTTGTATTTCTAAATCTTTCTAATCTGGCAGACCCAATCGCACCCGATAGCGAACCGATTGCAATAAAGGTTCCCATTAATCCAAAACTTGCCGGGCCAAGTCCAAATTCCTGTGTTGCCATGAGCGCGTTAAAGATTTGAAAGTTCAAACCAAAGGTAGCTAAGAAGAAAACCATCAACATCACGACGTAAATATCTGGACGGGCCTTTGCGTAAGCAATGCCTTCACGAATGCTGCCATCTGATTTTGGTCGATCTAGATTGAAAAACGCTTTTTCATTTAGGTTGAGCAAGGCTGCAATAACGAAGAAATATGAAAGCCCGTTAACGATAAATGAAGGCCCAGTACCAAAAGCTGCGATTAAACCTCCAGAAATCGCTGGACCAATCAATCGACCAGCATTGAAATTAGCTGAGTTCAAGGACACTGCGTTCGGCAAATCGCTCTGACCGACGACTTCGGTTGTGAAAGCTTGGCGAACGGGTGCATCAATTGCCGTTGAAATACCCAGCACTGCAGCTAGAACAAAGACATGCCACAGGGCGATCAAGTTAGTCATCACAAGGATTCCAAGTGCCAGCGATGCGGCACCGCCAATTACATTGGTAAGAATCAATACTTTTCGCTTATTAAAGCGGTCGGCAAATTTTCCACCATGTAATGAGAAAAATAGAACTGGGGCGAATTGAACTGCGGTTACTAAACCTAAATAAGTTCCGTTGTTATTGGTCAGTTCTAGAACGAGCCAATCTTGCGCAATTCTTTGGGCCCAGCTGCCAATATTTGAAACTGTGTTGGCAGGAAAAAGGATTCGGTAATTTCGGTGGCGAAATGAACGCCAATTACCATCCTCTTTTACCGACATACGCATTACTCTTGCCCCATGACTACTCGACTACGCAATGCAGTAACTCTAGTCGCAATTGGAACAATGTGCTGGGTGATTGCAGGTGTGATTGCTCTTGCAATGAATGCCGAAGCAAAAATCATTTGGACATGCGTAATGGGTGCAGCACTAGGCCTAGTTGGTATTCGTTACACAATCCGCCGCAATAGACGCAGCGGAATTTAATTTAAAAAATTAAGCACGCTAGCTTTAATTAAGCGCCGAGGGCTGTAGCGATACCGCGCAGCACGCGACCAAGACGATCAGCCTCTTGTGCATTTGGATGGCGTCCATGGCGCAAACCATTTCCAACCTTGTCCAACATCTTGATTGTGTCTTCAATCATCGCAGCAAGATCATCACTGTTAACACGTGAGTTCTCTACTAATGATGGTGGTGCATCAATGATGTGTACAGATAATGCTTGTGGGCCTTTACGGCTGTCAGCAATAGAAAATTCAAGCTTTGTTCCAGGCTTAACTGTTGCAACACCTTCTGGAAGTGAAGTTGCGGCTAGATAAACATCTTCGCCTTCATCATTTGCAATAAAGCCGAAACCTTTTTCTAATGAGAACCATTTAACGCGTCCTGTAGGCATGGGGAGGGCTCCTTGCTAGTTTTCTTTACTGGTATGTAAATATGTATCGCGGTTGCGATAGCAGGTGCTTAGTTTAACACCGGCTCTGTGAAGGTCGCTTCCGAATGTGCTCCGCAGCCATGATCCACGCTCACTACGCGTGCATCATCTGGTGAAATCGCGTTAGCGCATACGCCAAATGTTGAGCGTAGCGATCCTGCGATCGGAATAAAGAATCCACAACTGTGGCACGGCTTAGGTGCTGACTGAGCAACGGGAGCGTTAGGTCCACGTTCGCCTTCATACCAACGCTTTGCTGCCTGGTCACGTCCTTCAATTGAAAGCACACGTGCACGACCTAAACCAAGTTCAATCGCCATTGCAGTATCTAGATCTTCATCCTGTGGCAACGCTTGTTGTCCTGGAACTAAACGTGTGTCATCTAGTGCACTTGGAACAATGTCACCAACACCAACATCGCCCGGCAAAATTCGGTCGCGATATGGAATCCATTCTGGTGCACGTAATGCATCTGGGCCAGGCAGAACAACTACATCGCAAATTGTTGGTTGTGCATCGGCATCAACTTTTGCAATTGTGATGCACCAACGCCAACCTTTGTAACCTGCAAGGTTTGCTTCAAATAAATATGTTGCTACGCGATTGTCATCATCAAAATCAACAGAAACAAATCCGCCAACTTGATCTTTCTTTTCTGCAACATCTAGCGCGGCATTGCGGGCAAGGTCCTTTGCATCAAAAGCAACAGCGGTGCTTGTTGATGTTGTCTCCTTTTGAGCAGCGTCCTTTTTCGGAGCTTTCTCTTTTTTAGAGAGCAGTGATTTCTTTGCCATGGTCTAAGGGTAAAGCAGAACGCCGCCCCCGCGTTAATCGGAGACGGCGTTACGCGTAACTATTGGATTAGCGGGACTTAGAAGTCCATATCTCCGCCGCCTTGTGGGGCAGCAGCAGCCTTCTCTGGCTTATCTGCAATAACTGCTTCTGTTG
>CAYMNN010000012.1:0-20966 GCA_964391815.1 uncultured Candidatus Planktophila sp. | reverse complement strand
TTCAGAACTGGTCTAACAATGTGTACAACTTGGTAACAAAGCGTGCAACATGTGCCGAAGGCGCAACCATGGAATGGGTTGATGGAAACATCGGTTCCAAGGTAACCATGAAGTACCCAGCAATTTTCCTGATGGGACCTCATGCAAAGGGTGAAACATTATCTTTGGCGTTTGCTGGAGAAGGTCAGCACCAGGATTCAGGAGCAAAGATGGTGCACGCAGCTCCTTACACATCATCATCTGTAATTTCTAAGTCGGTAGCTCGTGGCGGAGGTCGAACCTCATACCGCGGTCTTGTACAAGTACAAGAAGGCGCACACCACTCAAAGAGCACGGTCAAGTGCGATGCACTACTAGTCGACACAATTTCACGTTCAGATACTTATCCTTATGTTGATATCCGCGAAGATGATGTTTCGATGGGTCACGAAGCCACAGTTTCAAAGGTGAGCGATGATCAATTGTTCTACTTGATGTCTCGTGGTCTCAATGAAGATGAAGCAATGGCCATGATTGTTCGTGGTTTCATCGAGCCGATCGCACGTGAACTTCCTATGGAATACGCGCTAGAGCTCAATCGACTTATTGAACTCCAGATGGAAGGTGCAGTCGGTTAATGTCAGTTCTTACTACTAACTACTTAACTCCCACGGGCCGGGAAGAGGCTTGGCGTTTCACACCGCTTAAGCGTCTGCGCGGACTCCATGATGGAACCGCGGTTCAAGCCGATCGCACAAGCTTGGTCGCTAAATCGGCGTTACCTTCAGGAGTGACATTTACTCGCGAAAATTTAGAACCGCTATCTGCATCCGATGATGTAATCATCGAACGTGTAAGAGGCGCAGCGGTTCCAGTTGCTCACCTTTCTATCGCTGCAAACACCGAAGTAACAGAGCCAATTTTCTTGGGTCGTACTGCAGGAGCGTTAGATACGGCTGAATTTTCCCGTGTTCGCATAACTCTTGGCACCCATGCCGTGGCAACAGTCATTGTTGAAAACACAACAGATACGGTTCTTGCCGAAGATCTAGAGCTTTACTTAGCTCCAGGCTCAAACCTTAAGTTCGTAACTCTGCAAGAGTTTGAATCAAAATCTGTCTACACCGCGCGCCATCATGCTTTGGTTGACAAGGATGCAACATTTAAGTCAATCACTGTAACTGTTGGGGGAGACGTCGTTCGCATTTTGCCAACAGTTGAATTCAAGGCACCAGGTGCGTCAGCTGATCTTCTAGGTGTCTACTTTGCAACGGCAGGTCAATTCTTTGAGCACCGTAACCACGTTGATCACGCAGTTCCACATGCAAAATCCAACGTCAATTACAAAGGCGCTTTAGCTGGAAAAGATGCACACACAGTGTGGATTGGCGATGTTTTAATTCGCGCAGCGGCAGAAGGAACAGATACTTACGAACTCAATCGTAATCTTTTGCTTACTGATGGTGCACGTGCTGATTCAGTCCCTAATCTTGAGATCGAAACCGGCGAAATTGTCGGCGCGGGTCACGCAAGTACTACGGGTCGCTTTGATGACGAACAACTTTTCTATTTGATGTCCCGAGGAGTCCCAATGGCAGATGCACGTCGTCTAGTCGTGCGTGGTTTCTTCAATGAGATCGTGATGGAAATTGGTAACGAAGAAGTTCAGAACCGAATCATGGATCGCATCGATGCTGAGCTCGAAAAGGCGGCACACAATGGCTGATTTATCGTTGGATCAATTGACAGAGGGAAAGCCTGTTCTTCTTGAAAAGGATGGCAAATCAATCTGTGTTGCTCGTGTAGGCAATGAGGTTTTTGCTGTTGCAGATACCTGCAGCCATTCAGATGCATCATTATCTGAAGGCGATGTCACCGGCTTCAAGATCGAATGTTGGTTGCATGGCGCTGAATTTGATCTACGTACAGGTGAAGCGCTGACCCTTCCTGCAAATATTCCACTAGAAACATATGCAGTATCAATCGACGGAAACGCCGTCACGGTAGAGATTTAGTAACGAGAGAAGAGAGAAGACGATGAGCACACTAGAAATCCGTAACCTACAGGTAACGGTTGACACTGATAATGGAACGGTCGAAATCCTCAAAGGTGTAGACCTAACGATTAAATCAGGTGAAACCCACGCAATAATGGGACCAAATGGTTCAGGTAAATCAACTCTTGCTTACTCAATTGCCGGACACCCTAAGTACACAATTACAGGTGGAACCGTCACTCTTGATGGCGCAGATGTTCTGGACATGACAGTTGATGAGCGCGCTAAGGCTGGGCTCTTCCTAGCTATGCAGTATCCAGTCGAAGTACCTGGTGTATCCGTATCCAACTTCTTGCGTACTGCAGCAACTGCCTTGCGCGGTGAAGCTCCAAAGCTTCGTACATGGGTGGGCGAAGTTAAAGATGCCATGGAAGCACTGGCTATGGATCCATCTTTTGCAACTCGTAATGTCAATGAAGGTTTCTCAGGCGGAGAAAAGAAGCGTCATGAAATCATGCAGCTAGAACTTCTCAAGCCAAAGATGGCAATTCTGGATGAAACAGATTCAGGTCTAGATGTCGATGCACTTCGAATTGTTTCAGAAGGTGTTAATCGCGCTAAGGCAGCCAATGATCTTGGCGTTATCTTGATTACGCACTACACACGTATCTTGCGTTACATCAAGCCAGATTTCGTGCATGTGTTTGCTAACGGGCGCATCGTCGAACAAGGCGGACCAGAGCTTGCTGAAAAGCTTGAAGCTAATGGTTACGCAGATTATGTGAGCAAGTAAGGAAAAATGAGTTTTTCTGTCGCGAATGTACGCAAAGATTTTCCTATCTTTGAACGTACTATTCGCGATGGAAAAAAACTTGTCTATCTAGACAGCGGCGCGACGAGCCAAAAGCCGCTTTCAGTTATCAATGCTGAAAGTGATTTCTATAAGTTTCACAACGCTGCGGTTCATCGCGGGGCACATCAATTAGCCGAAGAAGCAACCGATGCCTACGAAGGTGCCCGCACTAAGGTTGCAGCGTTTTTGAATGCGCATGAAGAAGAGATCGTCTTTACCAAGAGCGCGACTGAATCACTGAATCTGATTGCATATGCAATGGGAAATGCTGAGCCCGGAAATCGCTTTGCGCTTACTTCAAAAAATCGGATCGTGGTGACCGAGATGGAACATCACGCAAATTTGATCCCTTGGCAGCAACTAGCAGCGCGCACAGGGGCGCAACTGTCTTGGTTTGAAGTAACACCAGATGGCCGTTTGGATCTGTCCAATATCAACGCGGTAATTACTGAAGACACCAAAGTTGTTGCGCTGACTCACCAATCCAATGTTTTGGGAACAATCAATCCGCTAGATGCCATTGTTAAACGTGCCCACGAAGTTGGGGCAGTTGTGGTTCTAGATGCCTGCCAATCTGTTCCGCACATGCCGATTGATGTAAAAACTTTAGGCGTAGATTTTGTAACTTTTTCTGGTCATAAAGCGGTTGGACCGACAGGCATTGGTGTTCTATGGAGTTCGCTGCTTAATGAACTACCGCCATTTTTGTTTGGCGGTTCAATGATTGAAACCGTAACAATGACAGAAGCAACATGGGCACCAGCTCCTCGCAAATTTGAAGCTGGAGTTCCCAACATGGCACAAGCTGTGGGTTTAGGAGCGGCCATCGATTATTTGTCCGCCATCGGAATGAATGAGATTTTTAAGCACGAGGTCGCACTTACTGGATACCTGATCAAGGGCTTGTTAGATATCCCAGAACTTTCAATTGTCGGTCCTAACAACACTGAAGCTCGCGGAGGTTCTGTTTCTTTTACCGTGGGACAAATTCACCCGCATGATTTGGGTCAGTATTTAGATAGCCAAGGTGTAGCGGTACGTACTGGTCACCACTGTGCTTGGCCACTCACACGTAAGCTAGGTGTGCCGGCGACAACTCGAGCATCGCTGTATTTATATAACGACGAATCTGATTGCGATGCTTTGTTTGCTGCAATCCTTGGCGCAAAGAAATATTTCGCGTAATGGAACTAGACAGCCTTTATCAAGAGGTCATTCTTGATCACTACAAACATCCATTGAACAAAGGATTGGCCAGCACTTATGGTGCTCAGGTACATCACGTCAACCCAAGTTGTGGAGATGAAATAACTTTAAACATAAGCGCAAAAGATGGAGTGATAACCGCCATCACGTGGGATGGTGTTGGCTGTTCAATTTCACAGGCCAGTGTTTCTATTGCTAGTGATCTTTTAGTAGACAAGAGTTTTGCCCAGGCGGACTCTATTCTCAACGAATTTACTGAGCTCATGCAGAGCAAAGGGACTAAAGAAGGAAATCCTGATGTCCTCGAGGACGCGGTTGCGCTGGCTGGGGTTTCAAAGTTTCCTGCTCGTATCAAATGTGCACTTCTGGGATGGATGGCCTTTAAGGATGCAGCGGTTAGAATTAATACAACAACAGGGGGAGAGTAACCATGGCAACAAGTGTTGATGATGTAACAGAGGCGATGAAGGATGTCGTTGACCCCGAACTTGGTATCAATGTTGTCGACCTTGGACTTATTTATGACGTCATGGTGGATGAAGCCAACATCGCGATTTTGAACATGACTTTAACCTCGGCTGCTTGTCCGCTCCAAGATGTAATTGAGGATCAAACACGCGCGGCACTTGCAGGCATGACAACAGATGTGAAGATTAATTGGGTGTGGATGCCGCCTTGGGGTCCAGACAAGATCACCGATGATGGAAGAGATCAGCTGCGCGCTCTTGGCTTTACCGTTTAATTATGTCAATGCATGCAGCGTGGATGACCCACCGCTCAATGACCGCAGATCCTTCGGTGAAGGAACAAAAGCTTAAGCCAGGAACAGTTAAACGAATCTTTTCTTTTGCGCGTCCCTACCGAACAAACATCATAATTTATTTAGCCACAGTGGTTGTGGATGCTGCATTGGTTGTAGCAACACCTTTATTGCTCAAGCGTTTGATTGATGATGGTGTTATTCCAAAGAATGCTTCAGTGGTTACAAGTTTGGCTTTACTTGTAGGTTTGATTGCAATCGCTGATGCTGGCTTCAATATGCTGGGTCGCTATTTTTCTTCACGAATCGGCGAAGGCCTCATCTACGATCTGCGCTCTTTGGTCTTTTCTCATGTACAAAAGCAGTCGATCGCCTTCTTTACCCGTACGCAAACTGGTGCGCTGATTTCCCGAATTAATTCGGATGTGATCGGTGCTCAACAAGCATTTACCGCCACCTTGTCAGGTGTTGTCAGCAACGTCGTAAGTCTTTTCTTAGTAACCATCACGATGTTGATTCTTTCCTGGCAAATCACAATTTTTTCATTGCTTTTGCTTCCGGTATTCCTAATTCCGACAAAGTGGGTAGGTCGCAGGCTTCAATCTTTGACTCGAGAATCCTTTGGCGTAAATGCTGAAATGTCGAGCACTATGACTGAGCGTTTCAATGTCTCTGGAGCGATGTTAGTCGCCCTCTACGGTGAGCCAGCACGTGAGCGCGAATATTTCAGAAGTCGAGCTCGTCGCGTAGCCGATATCGGAATCAAGATGGCAATGCTGAATCGACTGTTTTTTATTGCCCTGACAAGCGTTGCAGCAATAGCGACCGCCTTTGCATATGGCATTGGTGGACATCTAGCTATCCAAGGTGGCGTCACAGTTGGAACGCTTCTTGCAATTACGGCACTTCTTGCGCGTCTTTACGGTCCATTGACCGCCCTTTCAAATGTGCGTATCGATGTAATGACTTCCCTTGTTTCTTTCGAACGTGTTTTTGAAGTGTTAGATCTTGAACCGATGGTCAACAACCGAGAAAATGCCACGGTCCTGCAAACCTCCAAGCCACGCATTGAATTCAAGAATGTTAGTTTTTCATATCCAAAAGCTGAGGAAATTTCCCTTGCTTCGCTGGAATCTGCCGCCAAAGCTGAAACTGTGCAAAGCGGTCAAGTTCTCAAGGATCTTTCCTTTATTGCCGAACCCGGAACCATGACCGCTTTGGTCGGCCCATCTGGTGCTGGAAAAACAACAATTAGTGCACTGCTTCCGCGACTTTATGATGTTACAGATGGCGCGATATCCATCGATGGTCATGACATTCGTGATCTGACTTTAGAATCTTTGCGCGATTCGATTGGTGTTGTTATGCAGGATGCACATTTGTTCCACGAAACAATTGCCGAGAATCTTCGCTATGCCAAGCAAGATGCAACAGAAGAAGAGATGATCCAAGCGTGCAAGTCCGCCCAGATTTGGAACTTGATTGATTCCTTGCCTAACGGCTTTGAAACCATGGTGGGAGAGCGCGGACACAGACTTTCAGGTGGCGAAAAACAACGTTTAGCAATTGCACGCCTTCTTCTTAAGTCACCATCTGTCGTGATTTTGGATGAAGCAACTGCGCACTTGGATTCTGAAAACGAGCAACTTGTTCACGCCGCACTGCAAACCGCACTTAAAGGTCGTACAAGCATTGTTATTGCTCACCGCTTAAGTACGGTCAGAGATGCCGATCAAATCTTGGTATTGGAAAAAGGATCTATTGTTGAACGCGGAACACACGATGAACTCGTCGCCAAAGGTGGCCTGTACTCTGATTTGTATAACCGCCAGGATTTAACGGGTGCGACGAATTAAAATTCGTCCGTAGACAATCAAGCCACCAAAGAATAGCCATTGCAATGCATATGCTTTATGTGGCCCATCACTAAGTGGCGGCAACTGTGCTGGTGCAGCTGGAGTCAACGAAGGCTCGGATCCACTGAGTAGATCAATGTAAAACTTCTCGGTATCTAATTTTGCCTGTGCGTTAAGTTCAGAAACTAATCCTTCACCTGATGCCGGTAGCGCAAAAAATGATCCTTGCGGCAAGGAACTATCTAAGCGCAAACGTCCGGTAATGCTGACTTCATTATCGGGAACAGCGGTAACGACTGGCGCAGTCGTAGCAGTGGCACCGGCTTGTACCCAGCCACGGTCTACCCAAAACTTTTCACCCGAAGTGCTTGTAAACAAAGTCAATACTTCGTACCCGTACTTGCCTTCCCAATAACGATTACGCAACAGAATCTGTTGTGTTGAATCAAAACGCCCAGTTGTCGTGATGCTTTGCCATTCATTGTTACTCAAGACTGCATCTCGTGCGGTTAGGTCAATGGGTGCACGCGCAATTCGTTCTTCAATAACGTTGTTTCGAGCCTGTCTGTCCACGCCTCGGGTGTATTGCCAATCGGCCGCAACCAAACACAGAAAAATTAAACCTAAAGCAACAATGGTCTTAAAAAATGACCAAGGTTCCTTAGTTTTTATCTCTGAAGACATGAATTAATCAAGTGCTAAAGGTTTGTCTTCAACAATGTCAGATCCGCGAGAAATTGTTTCGCGCCCTGCATTAGCAATGACAACTGCAAAGTAAGGAAGAGTCACCGCTCCAGCCAGAGCGAACCAACGGTAGGGACTTGGCAGAATCACGGTCAAAATGAAGCAGGCGGTTCGGATCATCATCGAGATGAAGTAACGCTTCTGGCGGCCAGCTTGGTCACGAGTCAGGGCGTTTTGCGCACTCGTGATGTCGAAAATCTTCTTTTCCTTGGCCATGGTCAAAGGGTAGTGCTCAGCCCTTGCCCGCGCTCCTTGGGATTACGCTCAATTTCACCTTTTTGGCCCCAACGGGTAATCTTTGCCCCAGACCAGTGGCGTAACAACCACTGCAAGAGGAGTTACCGCTCCCACCTTCATCGCCACTAGTGCGGGCTGGTTTGTCGGATAAGAGATGTATTTCTCTTGCCCTTGCGGTTTTCTTTTGCAGCGCTGTTACACCAAAGCGTTAACGAACCGAAGGAGCACAAAGTCAGCACTGAACCACGCATCAATGATCGAATTCGCACACCTCAAATTCGTCTTATCGGTTACACCGGTGAACAAGTAGGAGTTGTCGATATCGATACGGCGTTAAAGATGGCAGATGAAGTTGGTCTCGACCTAGTTGAGATCGCACCTGAAGCTAATCCACCTGTTTGCAAGATCATGGACTTCGGAAAGTACAAGTACGAAGTTGCACAGAAGGCACGGGAAGCGCGTCAAAACCAGACCCACATCGTGGTGAAGGAAGTGCGTTTGACACCAAAGATCGAAAACCATGATTACGAAACAAAGCGTAGTCAGGTTGAGAAGTTTCTTAAGGGTGGCGACAAGGTGAAGGTGACAATGAAGTTCCGCGGACGCGAACAAACGCGACCTGAGTTGGGATACAAGATGTTGCAACGTCTTGCAGAAGATATTGCAGCGGTTGGTTTTGTTGAGTTCGCTCCTAAACAAGAGGGACGAAACATGACCATGGTTCTCGGACCAACGAAGAAAAAGACAGAAGCAGTTGCAGAAGCAAAGGCAGCACGTAAAGCGAAAGCTGACGCAGCTGCAGAGACAACGGATGGAGCTTAAGAAGATGCCAAAGATGAAAACACACAGTGGTGCAAAGAAGACATTCCGCATCACAGGTTCTGGAAAGGTTATGCACGAGCGCGCAGGTAAGCGCCACTTGCTCGAGCACAAATCTTCACGAGTCACACGTCGTCTATCGACAGAGTCAGCTGCAAAGCCAACTGTCGCAGTAACCGCCAAGCGCATGCTTGGTTTGAAGTAAGGAGCGGGTTAAATGAGAGTAAAGCGCGGAGTACACGCAGCTAAGAAGCGTCGCACAACTCTTGAACGTGCCAGCGGATACCGCGGACAACGTTCACGTCTTTTCACAAAGGCGAAAGAGCAAGTTACGCACTCAATGGTTTATGCATTTAATGACCGTAAAGATAAGAAGGGTGATTTCCGTCGTTTATGGATCCAGCGCATCAATGCTGGTTGCCGCGAACACGGTCTCACATACAACCGTTTTATCCAGGGTCTAAAGGCTTCAGGAGTTGAAGTAGATCGTCGTGTTCTTTCAGATCTTGCAACAAATGATCCAGCAACTTTCAAGACACTTGTTGACGTAGCTCGCAAGAGCCTTGCATCACTCTAAGTTCTTATAATGATTGAGAGCCTTAACTCGCCACACGTTGTGCGAGTTAAGGCTCTTATCAGTTCCAGAGGTGTGAAAGAAAGAAAAAGTACGGGTCACTTTGTTGCAGAAGGTATGCAGTGTGCGCGTGAAGCTTTGACTTCGGCCAAAGGCCCAAAAATCGAAACGCTGTATCTGACGGCAAATGGTCGTTCCAAGGTTGAAGCGATTGCTGATCTATCCGGTATCAATACATTTGATGTCAGTGATGAAGTTATGCGAGAAATGTCAGAGACAATCACGCCGCAAGGAATTCTTGCTATCTGCCAAATTCCACAAGAAGATTTAAGTGTCATTGCACTTAATGGTTCAAGAAAGTTTATTTATCTTTCCGAAGTTCAAGATCCTGGAAATGCTGGAACGATTTTACGTTCAGCCGATGCATTTGGCATGGATGCTGTCATCACTTCACCAGGTAGCGTCGATATGTATTCACCAAAGGTAGTCCGAAGCACCGCTGGATCTTTGTGGCACATTCCAGTTTTTGAGTCGATAGCAATTGAAGATCTATTAACTCGCGGGATCTCGGCTTTTTCTTTAGGGGCTACAGGCACAAAAGTCCTTTCATCATTTGTTCCCACAGCAGATACTGTTGCGATTTTCGGTAATGAAGCTCGTGGATTATCGACCGCTCAAGATGTTGCTCAAATAGAGGTAGTTAGTATTCCGATGCCTGGAAATGCCGAAAGCCTGAACCTTTCTGCTGCGGCATCAATTGTTATGTATCACCTATCAAATATGCCGCGCTAGTAAAGCCTCACAAGATAGAGTTCTCCCTATGCGCGTTGAGGAGATTTCAACCTGGGTTGAAGATGCCCGTAAGGCTTTCGCCTCCGCTTCAGATTTAGATTCTTTAAAGGCTGCACGTTTGGCACACGCTGGTGATAAGTCACCGATTGCTCTTGCCTCGCGCGGGCTAGGTTCCCTTTCTCCTGAAGACAAAGCCAGTTTTGGAAAGCTCATAGGCGATGCAAAGGCAGCGATCGCCGATGCGTTGGCGCAAGCTACTGCGATTTTAGAAGCAGAGCGAGATCGTAAAGTTTTGCTCGAAGAAGTAGTCGACATCACCTTGCCGGTCAATCGTTCACACCGAGGTGGTCTGCATCCAATCTCAATCATTAAAAATGAAGTCTCTGATTTTTTCATCGAGCAGGGATTTGCTGTTGAAGAAGGCCCTGAACTTGAATCAGGATGGTTGAACTTTGATGCGCTTAACATTCCAGCCGACCATCCAGCTCGAACCATGCAAGATACATTCTTCATCGAACCTGTTGAATCCGGAATGGTTTTGCGTACCCATACATCACCTGTTCAAATCAGAACAATGTTGACCCAACAACCACCAATTTATGTTGTGTGCCCTGGACGAACTTTCCGCGCCGACGAATTAGATGCGACCCACAGTCCGGTCTTTCATCAAGTAGAAGGTCTTGTGATTGATAAAGGAATCAATATGGCGCATCTGAAAGGTACTTTGGACAACTTTGCGCGTCACATGTTTGGTCCTGATGTGACAACTCGTTTGCGTCCTTCATTCTTTCCGTTTACCGAACCCAGCGCCGAAGTAGATATTTATTTCAATAACCGTTGGATCGAATGGGGCGGTTGTGGAATGGTCAATCCGAAAGTGTTGGCAACATGTGGAATCGACACCGATGTTTATAGTGGATTTGCTTTTGGTATGGGTCTTGAGCGAACACTCATGGTGCGACATGGCATCACAGATATGCATGACATTGTTGAAGGCGATTTACGTTTCACTCGCCAGTTCGGGGTAGGTCTGTAATGCGCGCACCCTTAAGCTGGCTCAAAGAGTTTGTAGATATTCCAGCCTCAGTTACTCCTGAACAAATCTCGGATGGGCTGATTCGTGTTGGCTTTGAAGTCGAAGAAATCATCAAGCAGGGCGCTGACTTAACGGGACCATTAAAGTTTGCAAAGGTCTTATCGATTGAAGAAATCACCGAATTCAAAAAGCCCATTCGCTATGTCGGACTAGATTGCGGCGAAGGCCAGACTCGCTTTGTCATTTGCGGTGCTACCAATTTTGCAGTGGGGGACCTAGTTGTTGCCGCCCTTCCTGGCGCCGTTTTGCCTGGTGATTTCAAGATTGGTGCTCGGGAAACTTACGGCAAAACTTCAAATGGAATGATTTGCTCTGCGCGTGAACTGGGAATCAGTGACGACCATGCAGGGATTATGGTTTTTGGTCAAGATGAAGTATCAATTGGCGCTGATGCAATTGAAGCTTTGCAAATTAATGATGTCATCTTTGATATTGCGGTAAATCCGGATCGCGGTTATGCCCTCAGCATTCGTGGTGTTGCTCGTGAAGTTGCCGGTTCTCTTAATCTGAAATTTACCGATCCAGTGGATGCACTGCGTACTTTGACCTTTGAAGAAAAAGGCAAGGGTGTTCCTGCAAAGATTGGGGATAAATCTTCGGCATCAGTTTTCTATCTTCGCACTATGTCTAACTTTGATCCCAAGGCAACAACACCTATTTGGATGCGCCGTCGCATAGAAAAAATGGGAATGCGTTCGATTTCTCTTGTTGTCGATGTCACCAACTATGTGATGCTGGAACTAGGTCAACCCTTACACGCATTCGATAAGTCAAAGATCAAGGGTGGTCTCACCATCAAACGTGCGGGTACAGCCCAAAAGTTTGTTACTTTGGATGGCGTAGAGCGCACTTTAGATCCAAATGACTTGATGGTGTGGGATGACGAACAGCCACTAGCGCTGGCTGGAACAATGGGTGGCTTGTCATCTGAAATCACCGAAACAACAACAGATATCGCTCTTGAAGCGGTTCATTTTTGTCCAGTATGTGTTGCTAAGAATTCACGTCGACACAAACTTTCATCCGAAGCTTCGCGCCGCCTAGAACGCAGCGTTGATCCATCATTAGCCGAGTTCGCTTCGGCGCGTTTTGTGCAATTACTAACTGCGCATAGCTCAGCCCAACATGTTGCCACAGTTGTTGATGGCGAGCCTATCTACGCACCGCTTGTGACAATTGATCCAACGTACGTCTCAAGGATTCTTGGCTTCGATGTTCCGGCGCAGCAAGTCGCAGAACTTCTACGCGCGGTTGGCTGCGATGTCGACGAAAAGAGTTTCACTATCGATCCTCCATCATGGCGCGCTGATTTATTAACGGCAGCGGATTTCACAGAAGAAGTAGCCCGAATGATTGGCTTCGACAAGATTCCATCTGTATTGCCACCTCGTCCGCTACATGCAACTTTGACCCCAACCCAAAAGCGCCGTCGCGCGGTGGCAACGATGCTGGCAAGTCGAGGTTTAGCTGAAGTTCAAACTTTCCCATTTACCAATCAAGCAACCATTGATTCAATGGGCTTTGTTGGAGAGCGGGCTTCGACGTACAAAGTGGCCAATCCGATGTCCGAGGAATTTCCACTCATGCGTGTGCATTTAGTCCCAGGCTTGATCGAAGTGGCCCAACGCAATATCAGTCGCGGAGCAAAAGATTTTGCAATCTTTGAAATGGGTTCCATCTTCCGAAGTTCACAAAAATTAGTGCCTGCTATTTCTCCCGACTTGTCCAAGCGTCCGGATCAAAAGATTATTGATGAAATCTTTGCAAGTGTTCCTGCTCAGGGATATCACGTTGCAGGTTTGCTGGTGGGCAAAGTTGAAAATGAAAATTGGCAAGGCAAAGCTCGTGCCTATAACTGGCAGGATGCAATTGCTTTTGCGCAAGATGTTTTGGCGTTGTGCAATCTAGAGTGGACCGTTGCTCGATCAGATCTAGCACCTTGGCATCCAGGACGTTGCGCTGAATTAGTTGTTAACGGTAAAGCCGTCGCACATGCAGGTGAACTACACCCTCGCATTGTGGCTGCCTATGGTCTACCCGAGCGATCTGTAGCATTTGCCGTGGCGCTTAATGCTCTTCCTGCATCAGAGCTAGTTCGACCAACTACGGTCGGGACAATGCCGGCCGCGGTGCAAGATGTTGCGCTCATTGTTGATTCGACGGTAAGTGCGGGTGATCTTCAGGCAGCGCTGCGTGAAGGTGCGGGGGACTTACTTGAATCCATCACACTGTTTGATCGCTACGACAAGATCGGCGATGGCAAGGTTTCACTTGCATTCACTTTGGTATTCCGTGCCCCAGATCGCACCCTGACAGGTGAAGAAGTTTCCGCCATGCGCGAAGCTGCAACCGCAGTGGCTGCGGCTAAGTTCGGAGCAATAGTCCGCACCGCATAATTATGCATAAGATTGCATAATTATCGACATTCCGTTACGCTGGACCCATGAAAACAGCGGTCATCGGAGCAAGCGGGTATGCCGGCGGGGAATTACTAAGACTCCTTGCAACCCATCCTAATTTTGTTGTCACAGTGGTGAGTGCTCACTCAAATGCGGGGGAGCAGGTCACCTCTGTTCACCCCCAGCTACAAAGTTATGCGGGACGATCATTTGTCACCGTTGATTCAATTGATTTCAATCAGGTCGATCTAGCATTTCTTGCACTTCCGCACGGTGAATCAGCGGCTTTGATTTCAAAAATTCCAGATCATGTGAAAATCGTTGACCTTGGCGCAGATTACAGATTAGAAGATGCTTCTCAGTGGGAAAAATACTACGGCGGAAAGCATGCAGGTTCCTGGGTCTATGGAATGCCGGAACTAGCGCCAGACCAACGTGAAGCGATAAAAAAAGAAAGCAAAGTTGCTAACCCTGGCTGCTATGCGACATCGATTTCACTTGGTATTGCTCCAGCTGTTGCAGTCATTGATGCTTCAGATATCGTTGTGGTTGCAGCATCTGGAACAACAGGGGCTGGAAGAAGTGCAAAAATAAATCTCATTGGTAGCGAAGTAATGGGCTCACTCTCATCCTATAAATTCGGCGGAGTACATCAACATACGCCTGAAATCGAACAAGCATTAACAGCAGTTGCTGAAAAAGAAGCAAAGATTTCTTTCACGCCAATTTTGGCTCCTATGCCTAGAGGAATTCTTTCCACGATTACGGCAAAGCTGACAACGGCTCTGACAACTGAGCAGGTCCATCAACTGTATGCAAAACACTATGCCAATGAATTCTTTGTCGATCTCCTACCTTTGGGTCAAATGCCAAAGACTAGCGCTGTAAACGGCAGCAATAAGGTACAAATTCAAGTAGCTGTAGATCAGCACACCAATCGTTTAGTTGTCTCGGTAGCTATTGATAACTTAGGTAAGGGCGCTGCAGGTCAAGCAATTCAAAATGCAAATTTAATCTGTGGTCTATCAGAAATCAGCGGCCTTGCACTAGATGGAATTGGCGCATGAAACTTCCTTTGGGCTTTCGATCCGCATCGATCGCAGCCGGGCTCAAAAGTACGGGCGCACTTGATCTAACGCTCATCGAAAATCAGGGCCCACACTTCACTTCGGCAGCTGTTTTCACCACAAACAAGGTAGTTGCTGCTCCAGTTACCTGGTCTCGCCAGGTAGCAAAGGGAGGAACAGTAAGAGCGGTTGTTCTTAACAGTGGTGGAGCAAATGCATGCACGGGACCACAGGGATTTGCGGACACTCATAGAACTGCCGAACATGTTGGACAGTTGCTTAGTGTTTCATCGGCAGAAGTAATTGTTTGCTCGACTGGCTTGATAGGTGAGCTCCTACCGATGGACAAGATTATTCGTGGGTTAGATTCGATTGCTAAGAACTTAAATAGCGATGGTTTACAAAGCAGCGCACAAGCCATCATGACAACAGATTCAGTTCCCAAAATCTCCAGCACATCCGTTGAAGGTACACAATTCGCTGGAATAGCAAAGGGGGCTGGCATGTTGGCTCCGGCACTTGCCACCATGTTGTCAGTTGTTATGACTGATGCCATTGTTTCAGCCAACGCACAAGATATTTTCCAACGCGCAACTGATAGAACTTTCAATCGTATAGATTCAGACGGTTGCACATCGACGAATGACACAGTTCTTTTCATGTCTTCAGGTGCAAGTGGTATAACTATTTCAGACCAAGATTTAGAAAAAGCACTGATGACTGTATGTGGTGCGCTGGCAGACCAGTTGATTGCAGATGCTGAAGGCTCGACCAAAACTGTTGCCATAAAAGTATTAAATGCCGTAACAGAACATGACGCGGTTGAAATCGGACGCGCGTGTGCTCGTAACAATCTTCTTAAGGCTGCGATATTTGGCGGTGATCCCAATTGGGGTCGTGTACTGGCTGCTGCCGGAACAGCTGATGCAGATTTGAATCCACTCACGATCGATGTAAGGCTCAACGGCGTACAGGTGTGCACTAACAGCGCACCTGATGCTGATAAAACAACGGTCAGTTTTGCTGCGCGTTTAGTAGAAATCGAAATCGATCTCAAGGTAGGAAACGCTAGCGCAACAATTCTGACTAATGATCTTTCACATGATTACGTACACGAGAATTCGGCGTACTCATCATGATCGTTGTTAAATTTGGTGGCCACGCGATGAAAGATGAGAACGGTAATTTTGCCAAAGCTATCTCGGCCGCGTTAGCTCAAGGTGAAAAAGTGGTGGTCGTTCATGGCGGGGGACCACAGATTGATGCTGCACTCAAAGCCAAGTCGATCACTAGTGATTGGATCGGTGGTTTTCGAGTTACTACCAAAGAAATCTTTGACGTTGTCGAAGATGTATTGGTTAATCAAGTGGGTCAACAAGTTGCAGCCACCTTACGCGCATCAGGCATTCAGGCCCAGGCGGTTTCGGCGCGCGAGTTACCGACTGTTGTGGCAAAGCGCCGCACCACATTGATTGATGGAACACCTGCTGATCTGGGCTATGTCGGAGAAGTTGCCTCTGTAGATCCCACACAACTTCTAGCACTTTTAGAAAGCGGTGTAGTGCCGGTTGTTGCACCAGTTTCATCAGCTGAAGATCTCAAGACTGGTTTGAATGTCAACGCAGATTTTGCAGCGGCAGCGATTGCAGCAGCGTTACAGGCGTCTGCCTTAATTGTTATGACAGATGTTGCTGGAATTTATCGCAATTGGCCGGACACAAGTTCTCTCATTGATCACATTAGTGCGGCCGAACTTGAATCGATCAAGGCGGGTTTTGCACAAGGTATGGCACCAAAGGTCCAGGCCGCACTCGATGCTTTGTCATTTGGTGCAAATGCTGTGCGAATTATTGATGGAACCGATCCCGATAGCTTTGCTTCAGCACTTGCTGGCCAGGGCGGAACGTTGGTGGTGGCATGAGCAATAAGAAGATGTTGAATCGTTGGAACTCTGTTGTCCAAAACAATTACGGCACGCCCTCGATCGCCCTCACCAAGGGAAAAGGAATTGTTGTCACCGATGCAGACGGTAATTCGTATTTGGACTTCCTAGGCGGTATCGCCACCAGCATTTTGGGACATGCTCATCCCGCCATTGTGAAAGCAGTTAGCAAGCAGGTTTCAACACTTGGACATATCAGTAATTTTTACGCACATCCCAACGCGATTACCTTGGCGGAAAAACTTGTAGCAATGACAGGTGAGAAAAATGCCAAAGTATTTTTCTGCCAATCAGGTGCTGAAGCCAATGAAGCTGCTTTCAAATTGTCCAGACGGACCGGCAAAGTTCGAGTTGTTGCAGCCCAAGGTGCTTTTCATGGTCGCACGATGGGCGCGTTATCCCTTACAGGACAACCTTCAAAGCGTGAACCGTTCCTGCCGCTGATTAAGGGCGTTAAGCATGTTCCTTATGGCGACATCGAAGCAATGCGAAAAGCAATAAGCAAGAAAACTGCGATGGTGATTATCGAACCAATCATGGGAGAAGCCGGGGTAATTGTTCCGCCAGCAGATTACTTGCAACAACTCCGTGCAATCTGTGATGACAAAGGTGCACTGCTTGTAATCGATGCCGTACAAACCGGAATGGGCCGCACTGGTGATTGGTTTGGATATGAATACTCGGGAATTACTCCTGATGTCATAACTTTGGCAAAAGGCTTGGGCGGAGGATTACCACTTGGCGCCATGATCGCATTAGGAAAGGCTGCAGATCTTTTTCAACCTGGCGATCATGGATCGACCTTTGGTGGAAATCCAGTTACTACCGCAGCTGGTTTAGCAGCCATTGATGTTATTGAGTCAAAGAAATTGTTGAACAAAATTAAGCAGCAAGGTGATTACCTGATTCAAGAACTAGCCCTTATCCCAGGAGTCAAAGAAGTACGTGGGGCAGGTTTGTTAATTGGTATTGAACTTGAAAGGTTGAAGGCTTCAGAAATTGCTACAGCTATGCGGGATGCTGGAGTTTTGGTCAATGCAGCCAATCCAACAACTATTCGAATTGCACCAGCTTTGATCGTGACTGATGCACAAATCAATAAGTTCATTTCGATATTCAAGAAGGTGATTTCAGATGCCAAGTAATGCTCAATCAGTTTCTGCACGCAGAGCTAAGGCAATTGCTTTGGTTCAAGCCGGCCAGGTGCATTCGCAATCGGACTTGGTAGTTCTTCTAAAAAAAGCTGGTTACAAAGTTACGCAAGCAACTGCCAGTAGAGACCTTGAAGAAATCGGTGCGGTACGTGCGCGCAATAAAGACGGCGAAAGTACTTATTTGATTCGCGAAAGCTCAGATGACGCGCTAGTTCGAAGCACTCCACTTCCTTCTAAATTGATACTTTCTGTCGATCACAGCGCTAATTTGGCGGTCATTCATACGCCACCAGGGGCAGCACAGTTTTTGGCGAGCTCTTTGGATCATGCTGGTTTGACTGGAGTAATCGGAACCATCGCAGGGGACGACACGATTATTTTGGTATCCAAGAAAGCCACAGGTGGAGCCCATTTAGCGAAAGAATTGCTCGCTTACGCACAAGGTGATGGGAAGAGGAAGTAATGGCTCTATGGGGCGGACGTTTTGCGCAAGGTCCAGAGGACTCAGTCTTTGCCTTGTCTAGAAGCGTGCATTTTGATTGGCGTTTAGCACCTTATGACCTTCGCTCATCCATGGCGCATTTGGCAGTACTAAGAAAGAGCGGACTGGTTTCCGCTGCAGATGCAGATGCAATTCTGAAAGGCTTAAAGGAACTTACACAGGAAGTTGCTGCAGGCAGTTTCGCAGCAAATGATTCTGACGAAGATGTACATAGCGCGCTCGAGCGTGGTTTAACTGAAAAGTTGGGAGCTATTGGGGGATCACTTCGTGCTGGCCGTTCTCGTAATGACCAAGTAACTACTGATCTTCGGCTGTTTTCAATTGATCACATGTTAGAAATCGCGACTTTGCTTACCCATTTACAGACTGCGATCTTGCAAAAAGCTGCGGAATACGTCAATGATCCAGCGCCAGGATTTACTCATATTCAACATGCACAACCAGTTTCTTTCGGCCACGAGCTTGCAAAGCACGCACATGCTTTTGCGCGAGATCTAGATCGAATCAATGATTGGTTATCGCGTACATCCGTTAGTTCACTAGGTGCCGGAGCACTGGCTGGATCCTCACTTCCGCTCGAACCTGCTTTCACCGCCAAGAATTTGGGTTTCGAAGCAACTTTTGCGAACAGTATTGATGCGGTTAGTGATCGCGATTATGTTGCAGAGGCGCTATTCATCTGCGCGATGATCGGTAATCACCTTTCCAGAATTGGCGAAGAGTGGACGTTGTGGTCATCCCAAGAGTTTGCGTGGGCCAAAGTTGCAGATGCTTACTCAACCGGTTCATCAATAATGCCGCAGAAGAAAAACCCAGATATGGCCGAACTTGCGCGCGGAAAATCTGGTCGTTTAGTTGGAAATTTGATGAGCGTTTTAACGATGCTTAAAGGTTTGCCTTTTGCTTACAACCGAGATCTACAAGAAGACAAAGAACCTTTATTCGACAGCTTTGATACTTTGATGTTAGTTCTGCCTGCTGTGACCGGAATGGTTGCAACAACAGATTTTGATCGCGAAAAGATGGCACTGGCAGCTCCAACAGGTTTCTCACTTGCAACTGAGATCGCTGATTATCTAGCCAAGAAAAATGTTCCTTTCGCCCAAGCTCATGAGGCAGCTGGTAAATGTGTCGCCCTATGTGAATCAAGTGATCGACAACTTCATCAACTTACCGATGCAGAATTTGTTTCGGTACACCCACAACTTGACGGGGCGGTTCGCGAACTCCTTACTGTTCATGGAGCACTGAACTCAAGGACTACTTCGGGTGGCACAGCACCGGTGCTTGTTGCAGGCCAAATAAAAGATGCTTTAGCTGCCAACACAAAAACTAGCCAAGAAATTGCCAGCAAGCGCACGGCATTTTCAGAGATGATGAGCGCATGAACCTGATCGAAGATCTACGCTGGCGTGGGTTAGTGGCCCAATCAACTGACGAGGCCGCACTTCTTGAATCACTGAAGAAACCCACCACTTTGTACGTGGGGTTTGACCCTACTGCGCCATCTCTTCACGCAGGAAACCTGGTTGTTCTGCTGGTTCTTCGCCGCTTTCAATTAGCTGGTCACAATCCGATAGCACTTGTTGGCGGTGCAACCGGATTAGTCGGAGATCCAAGCGGAAAGAATGAAGAGCGCACGCTTAACAGCACTGAAATTGTAGAAGCTTGGGTAAGTCGTATCCGAAAGCAAGTGTCAGCCTTTTTAGATTTTGATGCACCAAAGAATCCAGCCCAAGTTGTTAACAATCTCGATTGGACATCTCCACTGAGCGCGATTGAATTTCTACGCGATATCGGAAAGCACTTTAGTGTCAATCAGATGTTGTCCAAGGATTCAGTATCTGCTCGACTTGAAGGCGGTGGAATCTCGTACACCGAATTTTCATACCAAGTTTTGCAGTCCTACGATTTCCTAGAACTTTACCGACGCAATAACTGCACATTGCAAGTTGGCGGTTCGGATCAATGGGGCAACATCGTTGCTGGTTTGGATTTAATTCGTCGTGTTGAACAGGGAAGTGGTCACGCGCTAACTGTTCCGCTGTTGATGAAAGCCGATGGAACCAAGTTTGGAAAGACCGCCGGTGGTTCGGTTTGGCTTGATCCAGAAATGACATCTCCTTATGCATTTTTCCAATTCTGGCTGAATTCAGATGATAAAGATGTGATCAACTTTTTGAAGGTTTTCTCATTCAAGTCACATGATGAGATCATGGAGTTAGAAAAGTCTCATAATGAAAACCCAGGATTACGCGAAGCTCACCGTGCATTGGCACGTGAACTCACTTCACTGGTTCATTCAGAAGAAACAACACAACGTGTAGAAGCTGCAGCGCGAGCATTATTTGGTCAGGGTGAACTTTCAGAACTAGATGAAGCCACACTTGCATCAGCTCTTGCCGAACTTCCACGAACAACAATCTCTGCAAACGAAGAAATACCTACATGGGTAGATCTCTTAGCAGCAACTGGGGTCGTAGATTCGAAATCAGCTGCTCGCCGCATCGTTAAAGAAGGTGGCGCATATCTCAATAATCAGAAGATTTCGGGTGAGGATTTCAGCCCTTCAAAATCTGACTTTTTATGCGGAAAATATGCAGTTTTGCGAAAAGGTAAGCGAGATCTCGCTGCCGTCGAATTAGCCTAAAAGCTGACCGCAAGGGCAAAAACGCTAGCGGGCGTGGATAATTCGCGATTTTCTGTGTTTTATTGCCTAAGGCGACATGCAGCTAACCCGATTTGACCGGTCCAGGCCGCCTATGTATAGTTACGCTCCTTGCTGGGAACGGACGATTTAGGCCGGACAGTAGGCACAGAAGCTCAAGAGATTGAGCCTCAGCCAGATCTAGTACTACATAAAGGTGCGGTTTGACCGCGCCTGCATGCATGCACTAAGTTTGGCGATCTGCCCTGAAAATCAGGAGAAATCCTGAAAAGCAGTGCGCATCCGTACCTTGAGAACTCAACAGCGTGCCATAAGTCAATG
>CAYMNN010000011.1:0-22962 GCA_964391815.1 uncultured Candidatus Planktophila sp. | reverse complement strand
GAATTTTTGATCTTGGATATGCACCTTGGATTATTACTGTAGGTGCTGGCGCACCGGGAGATCGCACTACAGAGGCAGCGTCGGGTAAGTATTGGCTACGTACCAAAGGTGTTACTTCTAAAAAGATAACTGCAATTGAAGAAGGTCGCGATACTTTAGTAAGCACTAAGGCGTATGCCAAAGAAATGAAAAAACGTTATGTCAGTGATGTCATTATTGTTACCGATCCTTTTCACTGCGCACGAGCAATTAGAATGGCTAATGACCAAGGTGTTTTAGCAACCTGTTCACCTGTCCAAACTGGGCCGAACACGCTGGATAACAGTGGTTATCGCTACCTGATTCGTGAAGCGGCAGCGTATTTGGCGTACATAACTGTTGGTCGTCGCGGCATTCATGTAAGTGATCACTTACCAGGTGCCGACATTGTTACTAAGGTACTGCCGTGACTTATAGCGCCCACGATCAAGAACGGTTTCTGGATGAGCCTGCAAAGCGTCCAGGACGTACCGAATTCATGCGCGATCGTGCACGAGTTATCCATTCAGCATCACTTCGTCGACTGGCGGCAAAAACTCAAGTAGCTGTTCCTTGGGAAAATGATTTCCAGCGCACCCGACTTTCACATTCTTTGGAGTGCGCACAAATTGGTCGCGAACTCGGCGAATCTTTAGGTGCAGATCCTGATTTACAAGATACCGCGTGCTTGTCACATGATTTGGGACACCCACCTTTTGGCCACAACGGCGAAGAAGCTTTGGCCGAGATTGCAAAAGATTTTGGTGGGTTTGAAGGTAATGCTCAGAGCTTTAGATTGTTAGTTCGTCTTGAAGCAAAAACTGTTGACGGAAATGGCAAAAGCATTGGCCTGAACTTAACGCGCGCATCATTAGATGGTGCAACAAAGTATCCATGGCCACGATCTGAAAATCCGCGCAAGTTTGGCGTTTATGACGACGATGTAGAAGTTTTCACTTGGATGCGAAAAGACGCACCAGTTGGCAAAAAATGTATTGAAGCTCAGATTATGGATTGGTCTGATGATTGCGCATATTCTGTCCATGATCTAGAAGATGCAATTTTCGCTGGGCAAGTATCGGTAAAGAATTTCAACAATGATTTCGCAGATCTTTACAAAGTCATGATCACTGATTACAAAAGTGATGCAACTGAACAGGAGGCAATTGATGCACACGCTCGTCTGGCCTCACTGTCAGCCTGGCCGCATTATTACGATGGAAGCCACCGAAGCCTGGCCCGCCTCAAGGATTCAACAAGTCAGCTGATTGGTCGCTTTGTTTTGGCAGCTGAAGTAGAAACGCGAAAAGTACACGGGGACGGCCCTTTGTCTCGTTACAGCGCAGATTTAGAGATTCCTCGTGAGCAAAAGATTGAAGTTGATTTTCTCAAAGCGATTGCTGGGCACTACTTGATTAATGCTGCACATTCGCAAGATCGCTATGCCAAGCAACATGTGATCATTAAAGATTTGGTGGAAATGCTTCTGAAGTACCCACACCAGATGGACTCGTTTTTCCAAAAGCCTTGGAATGAAGCAACCGATGAAATCGCCAAAATGCGCGTGATTATTGACCAAGTAGCCGCATTAACCGATCCAGGCGCATACGCGCTTCATGCACGCTTACTAGCGAATCGGTAAGGTGAGGGTATGAGCGGTCGCATTAAGGATGAGGATGTTGCATACATCCGCGATCGTGCGCCAATTGATGAAGTTGTTGCCGATTACGTACAACTAAAAAATGCGGGTGGCGGCCAGAAAAAAGGTTTGTGTCCTTTCCATGATGAAAAATCTCCCTCTTTCCATGTAACACCTAGCAAGGGTTACTTTCATTGCTTTGGTTGCCAAACTGGCGGAGACGTCATCGCTTTTTTAATGAAGATTGATCATCTAACTTTCACTGAAACAATCGAACGTTTGGCAGATCGCATTGGATATACCTTGCGATATGAAGAAAGTAATTCACCTTCGGCTGGCCCAGTTGTCACATCAGGTACACGCAATCGATTAATCGCAGCCCATGCAGAAGCGGCAAAGTTTTATCAAGAGCAGCTCAATACTTCTCCTGCAGCAGCCCATGGTCGCGAGCTCTTAACTAAAAGAGGATTTGATAAGGCGGCTTGCCAACAATTTGGTGTGGGTTATTCACCTGATGAATGGGATGGACTTACCAAACATCTTCGCGGGCTTGGGTATTCCATCGATGAACTTGAACTAGCTGGGCTATCAAAGATGGGACAGCGCGGACCAATCGATAAGTTCCGTAACCGATTGATGTGGCCGATCAAAGATATTTCTGGAGACATAGTTGGATTTGGCGCTAGAAAACTTGCAAGTGATGAAGAAGATCAAGGGCCTAAATATCTCAATACCTCAGAAACCCCAATTTATAAGAAGAGCCAAGTCCTTTATGGCTTAGATGTTGCCAAGAAAGAGATTGCAAAGAAGCGCCAAGCTGTCATCGTCGAGGGGTACACCGATGTAATGGCGGCGCATCTTGCTGGCATAACAACTGCAGTAGCAACTTGCGGCACTGCGTTTGGCGCAGACCACATCAGAATTTTGCGCAGATTGTTAATGGATGATGATGCATTTCGCGGCGAAGTAATCTTTACTTTCGACGGGGATGCAGCTGGCCAAAAGGCTGCCCTTCGCGCCTTTAGCGAAGACCAAAAGTTTGTTACGCAAACTTTTGTGGCGGTCGAACCAGATGGTTTAGACCCATGTGAACTACGACAAGAAAAGGGCGATCTAGCGCTGCGCGATTTAATTGCACGACGCGTTCCACTTTTTGAGTTTGCGATCCGTGCAGAACTTGCCCATCACAAATTGGATACTGCAGAAGGAAGAGTTAATGCATTAAATGCTGCAGCACCTTTGGTGGCACAGATTCGGGATAAATCTTTGCGTCCTGAATACACACGTTTGCTGGCTGGTTGGCTTGGCGTTGAAGTCGAAATTGTTACCCGCGCCGTTGCACAAGGTGCAAAGTCTCTCCCGCAGCAATCACAGAGAGTTGTAGAAGAAGAAGTTACCCAATCTAATTTCAGACCAGATCCCAACGAAGCACGTTTGATTCTAGAGCGTGAAGTATTAAAGACTCGCTTGCAAGAGGCGCAATTGTTTACTGGTGAATTATGGAGTGCGATCGAACCTGGTGCATTTACCCACCCTGCCTATAGTGCGATGCGCACCGCAATTGATTCAGTAGAAAAACTTTCTCCGGATTTAATTGCTGATGAAAACCTTAAAGCGCTCTTTATGGAGCTTTCAGTTGAGCCAATCCGCGCAGATGGAAAACCAACACAGGTTTATGTTGCAAGCATTGTTGCCAGACTTCGTGAAGTTGCAATCTCGCGCTCAATTGCAGATCTGAAATCTTCGCTACAACGCCTCAACCCTGTCGAAAATGAGATCGAATACAACGCAGCATTTGCCCAGTTAGTGGCCCTGGAATCAGCCCGCCGTTCTCTGCATGAATTAGCGCTAGGTTCTCTTTAGTTAGGTTCTGCTTAGTCTGGCCAGCGGCTAATTTTTGCCCTTACGCTCGGGTGCGCTAGAGTTTGCGCTTGCACCGTTAATCCCTGATAGCTCAACGGCAGAGCAGTCGACTGTTAATCGACAGGTTCTTGGTTCGAATCCAAGTCAGGGAGCGTGAAGTTCACACGCCGCTCCGCATTACGCATGGCACTTGCCAGTGTTGCGGCAGCTCTTGTCGGAACTAAGGCACAGGCCAATACAACACAAATTGTCCGCCTGAGCAGAATAAAAGTGGGCGCAACCTTTCCTTTTCAATTAGCTAATGGAGCCCCAGCTCTTTTGTTTCGTACTAAGACCGGCGTTTTTGCGTATCAAACAATTTGTACTCACCAAGGTGGAGTAACCAAGTACTTCAGTGCTAGAAAATTGCTCGTCTGCCCAGTTCACAATGCAAGCTTTGATCCATTTAAAAAAGGCGCAGTTGTGACAGGGCCAGCAACTAATCCATTGCCGACAGTTAAGGTCGCTATCAAGGGTGGTTGGGTAGTCCTGGCTTAAGTTGCACCAAATAGTAAGTCGTTTTTAAACTTTCTCTCAGTTTGTCATGAAAACTTTGCCATGTTTTAGGGGAGGATGAAATGAAAAAGTCATCGATCAAAATCATTGCAGCATTCATTGCCGGTGCCTCCGTGGCTGGCGGAATCGCAACAGCTTCCACATCTGAGCCACTGGGAATTAAAGTGTGCGTGGATAAACGTAACCAAGCAATGTACTTAGCTGGATCAAATGGCTGCTCTTCAAATCGCACAGCATTGACTCTAGGTTCACCAACATCTGATGTGAAAAGTATTGCCTCACTTGTTACGCCATCTGTAGTGTCGATCAAGGTTGTCTCCGGAACTGGCGGCGGAAGTGGAAGTGGCTGGGTCTATAAATCTGACCGTTCTTCCTCATTTATTGTCACAAATAACCATGTGATTGCATCAGCTGCAACATCTGGCATCATCACTATCGAGCTACTTAACGGGGACACAATTCCTGCACAGATTGTTGGTCGAGACATTGCATATGACCTGGCGGTTCTTAGAGTTAATCGAGGCAATCTTCCAATTGTCACCGTCGGGGATTCTTCAAGAATAAGTGTTGGCGAATCTGTTGTTGCAATAGGTTCACCACTGGGGTTGGCCAGCACCGTTACAAGTGGAATCGTGTCAGCGCTAAATCGCCCGGTAACTGCTGGTTCTTTTGGATCCGAATCATTTGTTAATGCGATTCAAACAGATGCAGCGATCAACCCAGGTAATTCTGGGGGAGCATTACTAGATTCTCAGGGAAGAATTATCGGTGTTAATTCAGCCATCGCTACTTTGTCCTCAGGCGGAGCCAGCGGCAGCATCGGACTTGGCTTTGCGATACCTATCAATGAGGCTAAGCGAGTTGTTGATGAATTAATCGCGACTGGAAAATCAACTCGTCCGGTCCTGGGAGTTTTCTTTGATTCGACATTTACAGGAACCGGTGCACGAATCGGTCGTTTAAGCCCGAATGAAGGAGCTGAAAAAGCAGGAATTCCTGCAGGATCTGTAATCACAGCTATCGATGGAGTAAAGATTGCAGATCAAGTGGGTGCGATTGTAAAGATCCGTTCATACGCTCCGGGCTCGACAATCACTGTGACTGTAACTCTTCCAACAGGTGGCTCACAGAGTTTTAAGGTCACTTTAGGAACTGCGCCGTCAAATTAATTGGCTGAGGTTGAAATAGTGTCAGGGTATTGTTAACCCATGGCACTATTTCAACTTAACGTAGCTCTTCCAGATCGCCCTGGTTCATTGGGCCTCTTGGCATCAGCAATTGGCGCAGCAGGTGGGGACATTCGTGCGCTCGCAGTTGTGAAATCTGAAGATGGTCGTGGTTACGATGACATCACCGTTGCTGTGCCAGGAAATGATCCAACCGATCTGCTCAACGTTTTGGGTGCAATCGGTGGGGTAGAAGTACTTTCAATTACCCCGTTGTAATCAACGACGTGAAATAAGCTCTGCGCCTTGACTTGGCAAAGAGGTAAAAAAGCGCGGCGCTTTAAATCCTTTATTTGAAAATGCTTTTTCAATAGCCTTGATTGTTTCAGTTGTTTTGCTTGCCTGAATAAGTGCGATTGCACTTCCGCCAAAACCACCACCCACCATTCGAGAACCCAAAGCACCCGCAGCTAAAGCCGCATCAACTGCCGTATCTAGTTCTGGGCAAGAAACGGTGTAGTCATCTCGCAAAGAAGCATGGGATTGATTGATTAACTGCCCCACTAGTTCGAAATTTGATTCACTAAGGGCCTGGACGCAATCTAGAACACGTTTCATTTCGGTCACTGCGTGTCGGGCGCGTACAAATTCGGTGTCAGTCAGTAAGCCACGTGATTTTTCTAGCTGCTCCATTGTTAATTCCCGCAAAGATGTAATGCCAAGTTTTTCGACTACGGATTCACATGATGCTCGACGCTCTGCATAACCACCATCAGTTAACGCATGATGTGCTTGGGTATCAATAATCAAAAGCTCTAAACCGCTAGATGCGACATCAAAGGGAATGTTTTTGGTTGTTAAATCGCGGCAATCTAGTAGCAAAGCCGAACCCTGGGTTGCCATTAACGAAACCGATTGATCCATGATTCCGCAGGGGACTCCGACATATTGATTTTCGGCTTTTTGAGTCAAACGCGCTAACTCTTCAAGGCTAAATCCCAAATCAAAAAGGTGGTTCATGGCAGTAGCAACAGAACATTCAAGTGCTGCAGAAGAAGATAAGCCGGCACCCAGTGGCACATGCCCATCGATTAACAGATCAACACCTTCTTTAACGCCTAAAGCCCAAAGGACTCCGAGGGCGTAACGCTCCCATTCACCCTTTAAACCGGGTTTAACTGTGCCGATATCAACGGTAACAATTTTGTTTCGGCGTTGAGCAGATGCAATGCGAACTGTGGTGTCACCACGTTTTCTGGCGGCAACTAAGGTGCGATCTTTGATGGCAAATGGCAACACAAAACCATCACTGTAATCAATGTGTTCACCGATTAGATTTACCCGACCGGGTGCAGCAGCTACTAAATCTGGCTCGACGCCAAATGTTTCCAAAAATTTCTTCTCTATCTGGCTCATGATTACGCCATTGAATTTAAGGTATCGGAAACCATGGTTCTCATGTCACGGGTGGGAGCCCAGTCCAGCAGCCTTTTTGCCTTTGAAATGTCAGCAATAAGAACAGCAGGATCTCCGGCACGTCGAGGTGAATCTATAAATGGAATCTGATGCCCAATGGCATCACTTGCCGCTTTTACAACTTCGCGGACTGAATATCCTGAACCACTGCCCAAGTTGTAAATTTCATGACCAGGCTTACCGAGTGATTTCAAAGCTTTGATGTGTGCATCGATCAAGTCAATTACATGAACGTAATCACGAACGCAGGTGCCATCAGCCGTTGGCCAATCAGTACCAAAAATCTTGACTGGATTAGATTCGGTGCTGCGCAAAACGTTTGGGATTAAATGAGTTTCTGGATTATGACGCTCTGCTAACCAACCACGATCTGCTTTCAGTGCACCTGCTACATTAAAGTAACGAAGAGACGCCGCAGAGATTGCGTGCTTGGCTGCTTCTTCGGTAATCATGTGGTCAATCGCCAACTTGGTAGCACCGTAAGGATTAGTGGGTTGGGTTTCTGCAGTTTCAAGAATTGGAACAACTTTTGGCTCTCCATAAGTGGCAGCAGAGGATGAAAAGACAATCTTTGTAACTGACTGCTTACGCATTTCATCCAGCAGAATCCGAGTCCCATCAACATTTACGGATTGATATAAGTCGGGTTTTTCCACTGATTCGCCAACTAGTGATTTGCCGGCAAAGTGCATAACTGCATCACAGCCAGTAAGTGCATCAGCAACTTGTGCTGCATTCAAAAGAGAACCTTCGATGAAACGCACGCCCGCAGGTACGGTATCGGCATGTCCCATGCTGCAGTCATCAAGGATTGAGATTTCATAACCCTGGCTGAGTAAAACTTCAACCGCAGTTGATCCGATGTAGCCAGTTCCGCCGGTAACCAGAATGCGCATTACAAAACTACTTCGCGAAGTTGTGCGGCAGATTGCTCAGGGCGCATATCCATAATGAAAGCTCCCATGGCTGATTCTGATCCTGCTAAGTACTTCAACTTACCAGGTGCGCGTCGAACACTGGTGATCTGCCAATGTAAGCGCAGCAGATCTCGTCCAACACGTACAGGTGCTTGATGCCATGCAGCGATGTAGGCCATTTCAATTCCAAAAACTCCATCTAACCGTCGTGTGACTTCAAGTGCGATTTCAGGGAATGCATCTCGGTCTGCCTCAGTGAGTTCGGTTAAATCAGCAACAGGGTTAAGTGGTGTCACATGAATTTCAAATGGGTAGCGAGCTGCATAGGGCACATAAGCGATCCATCGCTCATTGCGTGCAACAATTCTTTCCTCATCACGAATTTCGCGTGCTACTACTTCATCAAAAAGTATTTTGCCATTTTCCTGCTTGTACTTGCTGGCTGCAGCCAACATTTTTTCTACACGCGGCGGCAGATACGAATAAGCGTAAATCTGTCCATGTGGGTGAGAAAGCGTTACACCAATTTCTTCTCCGCGGTTTTCAAATGGTGCAATGTGTTCAATAAAACTTTCCTTAGACAGTTCTGCAGTTCGATCGATCCATGCTTCAAGCAGCACACGAACGCGTTGGGCAGATAAGTCCTTAAATGCATTTCCGTGTTCGGCGGTGAAGCAAATAACTTCACACTTTCCGGCAGCTGTTCCCAAATCGGTATCCGGTCCAACAAGGTCAGGCAACGCCCAAACTCCTGCTGGGGGTCGCAATGAGGGGGATCGATTATCAAATACAACTACTTCGAAATCTGATTCTGGAATCTCGGTAAGGAGTTCACCTGTAGTGGGACATAAAGGACACAATTCCTTGGGAGGCAGAAAAATTCTTCCTTGACGGTGGGCAGCCATGGCGATCCATTCATTAACCAAAGGATCTAGTCGAAGCTCTCCGATTCCCGGCTGTTCTTCTTGAGGGCGAGAATCCTGAGCTGTGCGCGCTTGGCCAGCGGTGTCGTAGTAACGAATCGTTCGCCCGTCAGCCATTTGGCGATCATTTCGTGTGACGCCAGCGTTAAGTTTTTTACTCTCGCTCATAGTGTCGTTAGTCTATCTTTGTGAGCAAGCAATCTGCACTATTGAGCGCCCCTACATCTTCATTGTTGCTCGAAGTTGTCGATGGAGCCCTGATCATTCAACACTGGGGCGCAGTTCTTCACGGAGATTTAGCATCAGTTCAAACAGCTATCCGTCCATCAATTGCAAATAGTTCTTGGGACTTTCCTCAGTTTCCTGGAATCATGCGCGAAAGTTCCCGTGGGTTTCTGGGTCGTCCAACTTTATCTGGACATCGTTCAGGAAAAGCTTGGTCAACTAAGTTTGAAGTAACTGATTTTCACCATAATGCAAACAATGTAATCGTGACTTTACGAGATTTACATGCAGAGCTCGAAGTAGTTCTAAGTTTTTCTTTAGACACTTATGGTGTTTTAACTCAAAAGGCGGCTATTAAGAATCTTGGATCAACTGATTATTGCCTCAACGAATTCATTCATTGGCTGCCATTACCAAAAGAGGCAACACAAACTCTAGATTTTGCTGGGCGTTGGTCAAATGAGCGCAATCCTCAAAGAAAAGAAATTGCAACAGGAACTTGGGTGCGCGAATCACGCGAAGGCCGAAGCGGACACAATTTTTCAATTGCAGACATCGCACTAACTGCACAGACTTCATTTCAATCGGGTAATGCTTGGGCAACAAGTATTGCTTGGAGCGGAAATTCACATTACTTGGTTGAAAAACTTTTCGATGGATCGGTTTCAATGGGAGCTGGAGAACTACTGCTTCCAGGCGAAATTACTCTTGCAGCGGGTGAAACTTATGAGGCACCTGCGCTGGTTTCCGTTTTCTCTTCTGAAGGTTTAGATGGTGTCAGTAGTGCTTATCATGCTCACCTGCGCGCTAGACCAATGCATCCAAAGCGCCCACGGCCATTAACGCTGAATATGTGGGAAGCCTTGTACTTTGACCACAATGAGGAAAAAATTAAAGCACTTATTGATGTAGCCGCAGAAATTGGAATCGAACGCGTGGTTTTGGATGATGGCTGGTTTCATGCACGCAGAGATGATCGAGCAGGACTTGGTGATTGGGTCATAGATCCAGCGGTTTGGCCACAGGGTTTGTCTCCCATCATTAAGTACATAAATGACAAGGGAATTGAATTTGGTCTTTGGTTTGAAGGCGAGATGGTTAACCCAGATTCTGACCTTTACCGCGCCCATCCTGAATGGATTTTGCACGAAGGCGATCGTGTTCCACCACTGTGGAGACATCAATTAGTTCTAGATCTTGGTCATGAGGGCGCGTTTAATCATGTGCTTGAGCAAACTTCAGCAGTCCTTGCTGCACACAACATTGCCTATATTAAGTGGGATCACAATCGTGTGCTGGTTGATGCGGGCCATCTCGGTAAAGCTGGTGTACATCGCCAGACACAAGCAATTTATCGTTTGTTTGCCGAGCTCAAGGCGCGTCATGCAGGTTTAGAAATTGAATCATGTGCATCTGGCGGAGCACGTATTGATCTTGGAGTAATTGATCTAGTTGATCGTTTCTGGACTAGCGATAACAACGATGCATTGGAACGCCAAACTATTCAGCGCTGGACTGCGCAAGTAATTGCCCCCGAATTACTGGGAACTCATATTGGGCCAACCCATGGACACCAAACTGGGCGCACACTTGAACTATCAATGCGCGCGACAACAGCACTTTTTGGTCATGCCGGAATCGAATGGAATATCACTGAAGCAAGTAGCGATGAGCGAAAGCATCTTGCTGCTTGGGCAAAGTACTACAAAGAAAATCGCGCCCACTTGCATTCAGGAAAAATGATTCGTGTTGATTATCCTGATTCCCATGCCTACCTACATGGCGTTACAGCCCATGATCATTCACGAGCAATCTTTGCTTACGTGCAATTAACCCCAACAGTTTCAATTCATCCATCACCGCTTAAGTTTCCAGGGTTGGATCAATCTGCAAGCTACACAATCAAAGCGGTCTATCCAGCGGGCAAACCACGTTTCATGTTAATCACTCCACCTGATTGGATGAGTGGAATAACCATGTCAGGTTCAGCGCTGGCATCAGTTGGTGTAACCGCGCCGATTTTGGCACCGGCAAATGCTTTCTTGATTGAAATAAATAAGGCTTAATCAACCCAATTCAAAGTTCGCTCAACAGCCTTTTTCCATCCTGCATAACCAACAGTTCGCTGTTGTTCAGTGCTGGTTGCACTCCAACGCCTTGATTGCTTCCATTGTTTTCTTACTTCATCAGTCGAAGACCAGAAACCGACCGCAAGTCCGGCAGCGTAAGCCGCACCCAATGCGGTGGTTTCACCAATTAATGGTCGAGTGATATCAATTCCCATAACATCTGCCTGCATCTGCATACATAAAGAGTTTGCTGTGATTCCGCCATCTACGCGCATCTCTTTCATTGGCACACCGCTATCGGCGACCATGGCATCCATGACATCTCGGGTTTGATAACAGATAGCTTCTAACGCAGCTCGCGCAAGATGAGCTTTTGTTGCTGCTCGAGTAAGGCCAACAATTACACCGCGGGCATCGCTGCGCCAGTAAGGGGCAAACAAACCTGAAAAAGCCGGAACAAAGTAGACGCCAGCAGTATCTGCAACTGATGAGGCCAAACTTTCTGTTTCTGCAGCATTTGAAATAATTCCTAGTTGATCTCGTAGCCACTGAATCGCTGAGCCAGTCACAGCGACAGATCCTTCTAACGCGTAATGCGCTGGTTGATCACCTAGCTTGAAACAAACTGTCGTTAACAAACCATTTTTAGAACGGACAATTTCAGTTCCGGTATTGAGTAAAGCAAAGTTTCCTGTGCCATACGTTGTCTTTGATTCACCTCGTTCAAAGCAGACTTGACCAACCATGGCAGCTTGCTGATCTCCTAAAATTCCTGCAATTGGAATTGAAGTTCCAAATGGGCCATGGGGATCGGTCATTGCATAGATTTCAGATGAGGATTTAATGTCAGGAAGTGCGGTGCGCGAGATTCCAAAAATTGAAAGCAATTCTTGGTCCCAATCCAATGTTTCAAGATTCATTAAAAGTGTGCGACTTGCATTAGTCACATCAGTTGCGTGTACTCCGCCGCGAACTCCACCTGACAAGTTCCACAGCAACCACGAATCAATTGTTCCGAATCTTGCATTTTCGTTATTTGCTGCTGGGACATTAGCCAAGAACCAATTCATCTTGCTTCCGGCAAAATAAGGCGCGATTGTTAAACCCGTTTTGTGGCGAATGGTGCTTTGTTGCTCTTTTGTCAGCGTTGATAAGAAATCAGTTGTTCGGGTGTCTTGCCACACAATGGCGTTGCTCAAAGGTTGGCCTGTTGTTACATCCCAGACCACAGTTGTTTCTCGCTGATTAGTCAGGCCGATAGCGGCCAAATCTGAGCCCAATATGTTGGCTTGCTTGAGCGCTCCGGCAATAACCTCTTGCACTCGCTCCCAAATTTCAGCGGCATCATGTTCAACCCATCCGGCCTGAGGCAGTATCTGGCGATGTTCCATTTGATGCTGTCCAACAACTTGGCCCGAATGATCAAAAATCATAAATCGAGTACTGCTGGTTCCTTGATCCAAGCTGCCGATGTAAGCCACGATGCACAAAACCTCTCGCTGTAAGTTAGTCTTAGAGTACTCAGTCGTAACGGAGATTCAACGCATATGTTCTTGTCGCAACTTGGCCCAGACCAGCGCGAATCTGCCGTCTCTCAATTAGCCACAGAGCAATTCGACATCCTGGTTATTGGTGGGGGAGTCACCGGCGTTGGCGCAGCCCTTGACGCGGCATCACGTGGGCTCAAAGTTGCCCTGATTGATTCGCAAGATATTGCATCTGGAACTTCAAGCCGATCTAGCAAGTTGATTCACGGCGGTCTGCGTTACCTAGAACAGTATGACTTTAAACTTGTTCGCGAAGCATTACATGAGCGCGAATTAATGGTTGCAACATTATGTCCACACCTTGTAAAGCCAGTTGGTTTTTTGTTTCCACTTACTGAAAAGTTAAAGGAACGTACCTACGTTGGTGCAGGTCTTGCACTCTACGACGCATTGCGAGGATTTCAACGCGCACTGCCGTGGCATAAGCACTTAAGCCAAAAACAGATCAACGAGATCGCACCGTCGCTTCGCCATGACATTGTTACTGGCGCAATTAAGTACTTTGATGCCCAGGTTGATGATGCAAGGCACACGATGTCGGTAGCACGTACCGCGGCTCGACATGGCGCAATCATTGCAACTCGAGTTGCCGCTGAATCCTTGATCCGCGAAGGAAAACGAGTTGTTGGTGTCAATGCTCGCGACCTAGAATCAGGAAAGAAGATTGCAATCAAAGCCGGAGCCACAATCATGTGTGCTGGAATCTGGAGTGATGAGCTGCATGAAAAGTTTGAGCTAACTCCAGGTTACGGCGTAACCATGAGTAAGGGTGTGCACATTGTGCTGCCAGGCTCTGCCATCAAGTCTGATGCTGGAATTATTTTAAAAACTGCGGTTTCCGTTCTTTTCTTGATTCCATGGGGAGATAAGTGGATCGTGGGAACAACGGATACTCCATACGATGGAGATCGCGCGGAGCCGTATGCATCCAGAGAAGATGTTCAATACATTCTTGATCAAGCAAATCGAGTATTAGAGCCAAAGTTAATGGCCGAAGAAATCATCGGTGTTTATGCAGGCTTGCGTCCATTGGTTGCAAACATAAAGAGTTCAACTACAACAAAACTTTCGCGCGAACACACTGTTGATCGCCCAGCACCTGGTTTTGTTTCAATTGCAGGCGGCAAGTACACAACCTATCGAGTAATGGGTAAGGATGTTGTTGATCGCGCAGTTATTGAACTTCGCCGAATCACAAAAGATTCTGTAACCGATAAACTGCCACTAGTTGGAGCCGATGGTTATTTTGCCCTTGAACAACAAAGCGATCGAATTGCTAAAGAAGCCGGTTTAGATGTTGAAACCGTGACACATCTCCTTAATCGCTACGGTTCATTGATTAGCGAAATTCTAGAAATCATCGCTGAAGAACCAAAGTTGGCAAAGAAGTTAGACGCTGACCTTCCGTATATCAAAGCAGAAATCGTTTATGCCGCATCTCATGAAGGTGCCCGAACTGTTGACGATGTGATCTCACGTCGTACACGTTTGGCTTTTGAAGCCGAAGGTCATGGAGTTCATCTTGCCGACGAAGTTAGTTCTTTAATTGCTCCAATCTTGGGGTGGAGCTCAAAGGAGCGCAAAGAATCGGTTGCGGCCTACGAATCACTTGTAGATCGCGAACTTGCAGCGCTAGATGAGCTGCTTGAGGCTAATTCTTAATCTGCCCTCGGCAACTATCTGTTACTGGCTTCTTAGTTGCAGTTGGTGAAGGAGTTGGTTTTGGTGATGGTGTTGGGCCCTGCGCCACATCGAAGGCAACATCAACGGTAGAAGTTGCATGAGTTCCGGAGACATCTTCAAAGACAATCTTTCCCTTAAAGCTTCCAGCAGGGACACCTCTTAGTTCAAGTGTCCACGCACCGCTTGTCTCCCGCAAAATACGCTGAGTTGGTCTGATTTCAGGTGTTGTAGATTTATCAAATACAAACTTCACATCACCTGTTACAACCGGTAATCCAGTAGGTCGGGTCACAGTGACTCTAAATGATGCAGGCTTATTGGTGGTAGTTGAACTTTGACTAGCCAAAATCATGGTCGTGGCCTCTTGTTGAGGCATTAAATCAACCAGAGTTGGCTTCCATACACCCTTTACTAATTCTAAAAATGAAGCAGGTGTTCCACGGAAAACATTTAGATCTAATCTATTTCCCGGAACTCCATACTTTGGTGCAATTCCACAGGATGAATACTGCCAAACAGTCCATTGTGAATCACAGTTAGCACCTGTCCAGGAATGCACAAAACAACCTCCTGGCTTTACACCTGGTTGATTGATTGGATTTGCAGGATCAATTCCGTATTGAGCAAGCCACAATGGGTATTGGGCAAGTTCTTTTGATCGAACCATTGAGCCTTCAAGAAAACTTGGATATGAATACAGAAACGGTGTTCGGCCTGTTTTCTCTTTCAGTGATGCCAGAAATGTCAGCGCCCACAAAGTCACAGCGCTTCTGCTCGCATTTTTTACACATGCACCACCAGATGAATATCGAACACATTTGTTTTCTAGATCTAATGCATAGGGCAAATCGCGATCTGAATATCCACCCATGGAAGCTAATCGCCACACAACCTTTTGTGCCTGAGCTAATGCATCCTGCTTGATCCCTTCAGGAGTATCTACATCTGGCAAAACCGCGTAATGGTAAAAACCTGTGTACAGCCCAGCTGCTTGTGCCGCATGATGATCCATGGCTGCGTATTTAACGGCAAGACGATCGGCGGTCTCGCGAGTATCTGATGCTTTAATGAATACAAATCGCATTCCAGCTTCATACTTTTTTACAAAATCAATTGGCTTGTCATTGGGATGCTGCCAGCGGCTTACATCGGTGCCATGTATGCGACCGCCGGGACCCTTTAAATCAATAAATTGTGCTGGATCGGCATTTGAAAGTTCTGGCTGCTGCTTTACGGTGATTGCACGAATTGGAGAGAACAAACTCTTTCCAGCTATTTCAGCAACCGCTCGGTATCTCACTTGTGCATCAAGTGCGGTAGCAAGGGCTGTAACTTTCCAGGTTCCAACATTTGTGACTCGTGCTGCAAAACGGGTAGTGGTCCATTTTCCATTTGTATCAACTTGAATTTTTACTGTCACACCAGATTTGTTTGGCTTGAGATTGCCATACATAGTCAACAAGGTTTCAGAGGCGCTAGGAGTCTGTCGTACCTGCATGCTCAAAACCGATGTAGCAGCAACAGATTGTGGGGCTCCTGCGATACCGACAATGAGAGCTATGGCCAAAAGAAATACTTTGATTTTCATTGTTCCCTTATATCTACTGTTAAGCCAAGGACCTGATGAATTGAGGCGACAAGTGCGGCTTTAAGGTTTGGACGCGTTTCTGAATACTCATGGGAAGTTGCAAACTTGCGACTATCTGAAAAATCAAGAGTGAGCACACCGTCTTCAAGACTGATTAAGCGTGCATCAAAGTAGGCAATCCATGCAACTCTGTTGTGCGATTCAAGAGCATCAAGCACATCATTCCAGCGACTTCGAATTTGCTCGATCTCCATAGGCCCGAACTTTACCTGTGAAGGCCAATAGATGCTTTGTCCTAGTGAGTAGGCGCGCCAATCCAACTGTGAAACTCATTAACCAATTGAACTCTCATATTTTTTCTGTGATCTGGCTGAATATTCAAAGCAATGGCGACTCGAGAAAGGATCTGTTCGATGGCTTTTTCGCTAACAAAACGTAATCGGCCGATCTCAGCATTTGTTAACCCATCAGCGGCGTAACGAAGTGTTTGTATCTGAATATCTGAAAGGGAGGACATGAGTAAATGGGATTCTTTTTCGCTCAGAGTTATTCCACCATTGACCCATGTTACTGGAGCATCTTTTTCAAATTCCCGTGAAGCCGAAATAACATCACATAACGAAGTTAAACTACTGAGAGAATTTTTCAGAACCAACAATGTGCCGGCCGGCATCTGCAAAAGATCTTCACCAATTAATCTCATATCCGCACACGGAACCAGGATGACGACGCCGATACCTGATGCTTCTTTACGGATTGCATGAGCAATATCGACAGAGTTCTCTTGGCTCTTATGCATATCTATTAAAAGAACATGGGGCTGCAAACTTCTAAACAAATTGATTGCCGTGCTTTTCTTACGTGCCTCTGCAACCACATCAACCCCGTGAAGCTTTAGTGCTGCACCGACACTGGATAATTCAAAAGGATCATCAATTATTACTAATACGCGATCGCTCATACCTGCAAGGTTACGCTGAGTAACCTATAAGTGAAGCAATTGCAATTCAATTGAGAGGTAGCACCTGATGCATACCCCGTGACTAACGCTTAAGGAGCTTGGCCAAGGTTTCAGGAATCGCAGCAACAATTGCTTCTGCATTAATTGGTGCGCCATCTGATGCACGGACAGCGGCTTGATTTTGGATAAAGGCTGCAGAGGCCGCGACATAGGCAAGGTGGTTATAGTCATTGAGAATTTCAATCGCATTAGTAGCAACAAGTGCACCCAAAATTCCTGCCAAAACATCGCCGCTCCCGGCCGTTGCAAGCCAGGGTGTTGCAACTGGAAGCTGAATCAGGACTTCATCATTTGCAACGTAAGTCGTAGATCCCTTTAATAAAACCGTTACGCCCAATGTATCTGCCGCGTTTTGAACCCACTTCTTGGGATCACCTTCGATGGCCTCGGCGCTCACTTGTATTCCACGTGCAGACAACAAGGTTGCAAGTTCGCCGCTATGAGGAGTAATAACTGTTGGTTGTTCTAGTGAACCAGCCATATACAGCGCACCGGCATCCAAAATTGTCGGCACCGACTGCAATCGAACTAACTTGAACCAACGATGGCGCAACCAAGTTGTGAAATCCGAATACTTCTTTGCACTAATTCCACTTCCAACAACCCATGCTGCAACTTTGCCAGGTTGAACAACTGCCGACGGAGTTGAATGTAGAACTAAGTGGGCAAGACCTGATGAGCTATGAAAACGAATCATGCCCACACCTGTTGCAGATGCTGCTGCCGTGGTTAAGACCGCAGCACCAGGAAATTGCGCAGAACCAGTGATCACACCTAAAACCCCGCGGCTGTATTTGTGGTCTAAGTCAGAAGGGGTGATGATGCAGGCAGAAGTATCTTTTGCGCTCCACTTTTTCACAGTTCTAGTCATGATCAAATCCTATCTCTCATAATTTGCGGGCCCTCACCGCTACATCCATACTTACCCCACTTAAAAGTATTAACAGGGGGAAATCATGGACGGAAAGTGCCCAGTAGCTCACGGTGCAAACACTCAAACTAGTGAGACAAATACACATTTGTGGCCTAACGCGTTGAACTTAGACATCCTGCACCAACATGATCGCAAGACAAATCCCCTTGGCGAAGATTTCGATTACCGTGAAGAAGTTAAAACTTTAGATTTTGCAGCAGTGAAAAAAGATCTGCACCAATTCATGACGCAGACACAAGAGTGGTGGCCAGCAGACTGGGGTCACTACGGCGGTTTGATGATTCGTATGGCGTGGCACTCTGCTGGTACATATCGTGTTGCTGATGGACGAGGCGGCGCCGGAACCGGAAGCTTTAGATTCGCTCCTCTTAATTCCTGGCCAGATAATGGCAACCTAGATAAGGCTCGCCGTTTACTGTGGCCGATTAAGCAAAAGTACGGAAACAAACTTTCTTGGGCGGATTTGTTTATTCTCGCCGGAACCATCGCTTACGAAAGCATGGGATTAAAGACTTTTGGTTTTGCTTTTGGCCGCGAAGATGTGTGGCATCCAGAAAAGGATATTTACTGGGGCTCTGAATCTGAACTCATGAAGCCAAGTGATGAGCGCTATGCAGATACAAATGATGCAAGCAGTTTGGAAAACCCTCTAGCTGCAGTACAAATGGGTTTGATTTATGTGAACCCAGAAGGAATTAACGGAGTTTCAAATCCATTACTAACCGCCCAACATGTTCGCGAAACTTTTGCACGTATGGCGATGAATGATGAAGAAACCGTTGCTTTAACTGCTGGTGGTCACACCGTTGGTAAAGCCCACGGAAATGGAAATGCAGCGTTGCTCGGACCTGCACCAGAGGCTGCAGACATTTTTGAACAAGGCTTAGGTTGGAACAATCACACCAAGCGTGGTGTTGGTCGAAATACTGTTACAAGTGGACTCGAAGGTGCATGGACAACAGAGCCAACAAAGTGGGATGCCGGCTACTTTGAAATGCTTTTCAAGCACGAATGGGCACTTGTTAAGTCACCAGCAGGTGCGCATCAGTGGGAGCCAAAAAATATCGCAGAAGCTGACAAACCTGTTGATGTTGAAGATTCATCAATTCGCTACAACCCAATGATGACTGATGCAGACATGGCGATGATCATTGATCCGATCTATTTGGAAATCTCGAAGAAGTTCCATGAAAATCCAGCGCTACTAGATGATGCATTTGCTCGCGCTTGGTTTAAATTAACGCACCGCGACATGGGGCCAAAGGTTCGCTACATCGGGCCAGATGTTCCACAGGAAGATTTGATTTGGCAGGATCCAATTCCTGCAGGCACAACTTCTTATGATGTCGCAGCAGTAAAAGCAAAGATTGAAGCTGCAGGACTATCTGTCGCAGAACTAGTTTCTACGGCTTGGGATAGCGCACGTACTTTCCGTGGGTCTGATCTTCGCGGTGGTGCAAATGGTTCACGTATTCGTTTAGAGCCAGCTCGCACATGGGAAGGCAACGAACCGACACGTTTGAATAAAGTTCTTGCAGCTCTTGAACCAATCGCAAAGGAAACAGGTGCAAGCGTTGCTGATGTAATTGTTCTGGCTGGAAGTATTGGTGTCGAAAAGGCAGCAGCAGCTGCAGGTGTCAAGATCTCTGTTCCATTTGCTCCAGGTCGTGGTGATGCAACACAAGAACAAACAGATGTTGCAAGCTATGCGGTTCTAGAACCTATTCACGATGGTTTCCGAAACTGGGTAAAGAAGGAATACGCAGTTACCCCAGAAGAGTTACTGCTCGATAGAGCTCAATTGATGGGCCTAACAGCTCCTGAAATGACGGTACTCCTTGGTGGAATGCGCGTACTTGGTACAAATCACGGCGGATCATCACACGGTGTATTTACTAAGAATATTGGCGCACTTACAACTGACTTCTTTGTAAACCTTACCGACATGAAATACACATGGGAGCCAGCAGGTGAAAACTTGTACAACATCCGCGATCGCAAGACCGGTGCTGTTGATTGGACTGCTACACGCGTAGATCTAGTCTTTGGTTCAAATTCGATTCTTCGTTCATATTCAGAGGTCTATGCACAAAACGACAACAAGGAAAAGTTTGTTAAAGACTTTGTTGCTGCATGGACCAAGGTGATGAACGCAGATCGCTTCGATCTAAAGTAATTTTCACGAACTGAAGTGGGGCGGGTCGGGCTCGAACCGACGACGACGGAATTATGAGTTCCGGGCTCTAACCAACTGAGCTACCGCCCCTAAGGAACGGAACTTTACTGCACTCAGAGTCCAGCCTTAACGAGCACTTCATTCAAATGCTCTAGAAGATGATCCGCATGCGGCAATTCTTCACGGGTGTGTGTGGTCAAAACAGCGGCGACGATACAACCAGCCTCTTTGGCTGACGTGACTCCACCAGGTGCATCTTCGATCGCCCAACATAGATTTGCTTCAATTCCAATTCGTTCTGATCCAAGAATAAATGGCTCGGGAAAAGGTTTTCCACGACTCACTTGATCAAAGGTGACCGCGTTTTTCGGAAATGGAATATTCGCAGCTTGGGTACGAGCGATCGCCAAATCTGTTGTGCATGAAGTAACAATTGTCCACGGAATCTGACGATCTGTTAGTTCAGTCAGCAATTCAAGAGCTCCAGGAACGGCTTTCACGCCATCTACATCTGAAATCTCTAGGTCAGTGACCCGTTTTACCCACTTTTGAATTTCGCTCTCTTCGCGATCACTTAAGAGTTTTCTGACTGTTTGCTCTGCAGGTAGACCATGGTGGCCAATCAAGGCTTGCAGCGGAATTCCGGCCTCGTTAGCCATCTTGATCCAAGAATTCATAATTGCCGCTTCCGAATTGACCAGCGTTCCATCTAGATCAAAAAGAAATCCAATTTTTCGATTGAGGATCATACTTATTCCCTAACTGATGAAACGAGCCATGCTTGACTCTAACCAACTGAGCTACCGCCCATAAGGAACGGAACTTTACCGCGAATTTTTCTCGCGCTGGAATCCTCTGCGTCCCCAGAACTCCCAAAGTCCCATTACGGACAGTATTAGCGCAAAACCAAAGAGCAAATCTTCGATAGGCGCACCGGCAATGCGGTAACCAGTAATTGAATCTGGGTCATACATAACAATTGCTTTCCCATCATTGCGTATGTGAGTCAGCCACCAATTGGTCATTAATTGGAAAGGAAGAATAATCATGTAAGAAAGCCAAAAAGCTAAACGAGTGAGTAAAGAATTTTTGAAAACAAAAAGGTCAACGCATACCGCAACAAATACTGCAGCAACCGCGATATCGCTATAAATCATTTCTTCTCATCCTTACCGAACTCTTTTTCGCGAAGATGTGGCTTGACTGTTGTGACGCCCTCGATAGTCAAAATCGCGGCCATAGGAACAATGATGAAGAAAAGGAATTCTTCAAGTGGAATATCAAAAGGTCCATAAATGCCAAGCATGCGATCGCGATTAAAGAACCAATGTCCCTGTGCGATTGCGTATGCATCCCAAATTAAAAAGAGGGTACTGATTGGAAGGATGCTCAAAAGTGCTCGCTTCCATCGGCGAAGAACACTGGTTTTTAAAACAATCTCTAGCCAAAAAGAGCCACAAACGGTGAAGGCAAGCATCGCCATGTAACCAAATTTTTCCACGTCAGATCTTCTCACATCCACCTTTGGTAGGGTTGTCGAAAAGGGGGCAGACATGCAGGAAAACGTAGTTGTGCTCTTTCAGCGAGTTCGTTTTTTCTCATCGATCGCAGCGGCTGTCGGAATCCTGCTCACCTTAATATTCTCTGAGTTACTAAATACTCCATCGATGGGGTGGCAGGTTGTTGTAGCCATCATCGCCCTGGCAATTGGAATTCCACACGGTGCCCTTGACCACTTAGTGACCCTGCCAAAAGCACAGCCCAAGAAGATGGCCATTTTTATTGTTATCTATGTAGCCGTAGCTGTTGTTGCAGTGATTGGCATTCTTGAGTTCAACACCGTTGGTTTCATCATTGTTTTGTTTATGAGCGCGATTCACTTTGGTATTGGTGATGCTGCTTTTATTAGCGAAATTGATAATCGAAGTAAAACTGAGAGAAAACTTAATCGCTGGTTATATATTCCGGCAGCTGGCTTTACCCCAGTCTTTATTCCACTTGTAAATTCGGCAAGTACTCAAGCCTTGGCTTCAGTAAATCCTGCCTTGATCAATTGGCACCAGGGGTATGACTCACAAATCCTCTTGGTTGTTACTTCATTTGCAGTGGTAGCAATTGTCGCAATGGCAATAACAAAAAGGAACAGAGAAGCTCTGGATTTAACTCTCCTGTTGTTGCTGGCACACCTTGCACCGCCATTAATCGCCTTTGCAGTCTATTTTGGTTGTTGGCATGCAATGCGCCACACCGCGCGACTTACCTTGTCGCTTCCACGAAGTATTGAAAGCCTGAATCACGGAATGCCTAAGAAGGCATTTTCACAAGCGGTTATTCCAGGTTTGCCAGCTTTGATTGGAACTTTTGTGGTCGCAGGATTCATGGCTTTAAGTGGTCAAGATTTCTCAGACGAATTCTTCTGGATGGCACTAGTTGTTGTGTGGGCGCTCACTGTTCCTCACATGGTAGTTACGGCGAAATTGGATCGTGCAGCATTAACCTAAGGTCATGAAGTTAAAAGCCTCAGCGATCATTGCCTTGTTATTGGCAGTCTCTTTTTCACCAGCACAAGCTGCGCCTAATTATGTCTTTCCAATCACGGGCTGCGAGTACACATATCCAAAAGCTCACCATAGCTACCCAGCAACAGATATTTTTGCAAACGCTGGCTGTCGATATGTTGCAGTAACTTCGGGTGTTATTGATGAAGTAAATCGAGTTGATTCATGGTCGGGTAAAACTAATCTAGGTATCGATCGTGGTGGACTTTTTGTTTCATTGATTGGTGATGATGGAGTCCGTTATTACGCTTCACATTTGCGCAGTATTCCGCAAAGTATTCAGCCAGGCGTTAAAGTAAATGTTGGTCGCTTGCTTGGAACCGTAGGAACTTCAGGTAGCGCACGCGGAACAAAACCACATATTCACTTTGGTCTTTCGTGGAGCACGCCACCACAAACATGGTGGGTGCGTCGCGGAATGGTGTGGCCGTGGAAGTATCTAGATGCATGGAAAGCTGGAAAAGATCTTTCGCCTGCAAAAGAAGTTGAAGCTAAGCGATTAAAAACTGGTGATGTTCCACCAGAACCAGTTAACGAAAAAAGGAAGTAAATAAAAAAACCCCGCCAGTTACCCGGCGGGGTTTTTTAATAGTTAGTGTTGATT
>CAYMNN010000010.1:0-23862 GCA_964391815.1 uncultured Candidatus Planktophila sp. | reverse complement strand
TGGAGGTCGGGACGGGATTTGAACCCGTGTAGAGGGATTTGCAGTCCCTTGCCTCGCCTCTCGGCCATTCCACCATAGAAAGACCGCCACTTTTATCTTTTACATTAGTAAAAAGATGTAAGTGGCGGTGAATCAGAGCGGACGACCGGGTTCGAACCGGCGACCTGAACCTTGGCAAGGTTCCGCGCTACCAACTGCGCTACGTCCGCGAGGAGGGCAAATCTAGCGCAGGAGAGCCGTAAGCGCCAAAGTGAGGGGGATTGGTTAGCGTTATCCCGTGGCAAACCAGATGGATCAACCCGTGTTTTGGATGGGAGGACGACTAGCGAGCGATCTTGTTGAGATCTCGCATGACCCTTCCTGTTTGGAGGATGGAAGTTTCTGGGCGGTGTCGACGACTTTTGAAGGTGCTTTTGTCGCAGCGAAATTTGCAACGGTCATTGATGCTGGTTTTCCCGACGCAACCTGGCAACCAATTACTACTCCGTGGAATAGCGAACTAGCCCATGATGGCTACATCCGTTACGTTGAACGTATTCGAGAGTTGATTGCGCAAGGCTGGGTGTACCAAGTTAATGCCTGCAGGCTTTTATCGACGACAAACTCCAACGTTAACTTGCGGGGATTATTTAGAAATATTCTCGATAAGAATCCTGCGCCATATGCAAGCTATCTTGAAATTCCAAATCTAAATATTGCTTCAGCATCGCCCGAACTATTTCTCGAAAGAATGGGTTCGAGAGTAAAGACTTCGCCGATAAAGGGAACCCAGGTTTTGGGCTCGAAAGAGTTCGGCGCTAAGGACCGATCTGAGAACATCATGATCGTGGATCTGATGCGCAATGATTTGGGGATGATCTGCCAAAGCGGCTCCGTTGAAGTTACACAACTTCTTTACAGTCAGGATCATCCAGGTTTACAACATCTGGTTTCCGATGTTGAAGGCGAATTGATTTCGGGGATTGGTTGGAAAGAAATTATTGCGGCAATTGCTCCACCTGGTTCAGTCAGTGGTGCACCTAAGTCATCGGCGCTTTCAGTCATTGCTGAGCATGAGAAACCACGAGGTCCCTATTGTGGAATTCTGGGGTGGGTAGAAGGAGATCGAGCTTTGCTTTCAGTTGCAATTCGCATTTTCTGGAAAGAAGAGGAAATTCATTTTGGAACTGGGGCTGGAATTACTTTTAGCAGTGATTCGCAAGCTGAATGGGAAGAGACAGAGCTCAAGGCAGCTCGATTGATGAAGATTGCCGCTGGGCAAATATCGTGAAAGTGATTCAAGATGGAAAACTCATTGAGTTAGAAGATAGCGATTGCAACGACAAAGGTTGGATGAATGGAACTGGAGTTTTTGAAACAATAAAAACAGTTGAGAATCAACCATGGGCGATGTCTAGGCACATGCGCCGAGCTGTATCCAGTGCGCAGCAGAATGGGTTTCGAATCCCATCAGAAGAATTGATCAGAACCGCTGTAGAAGAACTGTGCAGGAATGAAAAGCATGATCAAGGTTTATTGCGGCTTTCCTTTGGGCACAACGGAAAATGGAGTGCGGTTCATCTACCGTACGCGCCCATGTCCGGGGGAGCGCGAGTGCTTACATATGACAAGGTGATTGCCGTCCACGGCCAACCGGTTAAGAGTTACCCATACAGCCATCGTCTTGAAATTCTGGAAGAAATCAAAATTTTAGGCGGCGATGAAGCGATAGTTTGTAATGACAAAGGAAAAGTGTGCGAAGGATCTGTAACCAATTTACTTTTCTATATTGATGGCGAATGGGTAACACCACCAATTAGCGATGGAGTTTTACCCGGAGTCATGCGCGCGTTAGTAATCGAATACTGTGGGGTGTCTGTCAGAAGCATCGATAAATCTGAAATCTCTCGGGTTCAAGCCGCATTTCTTTTGAGTAGTTTGCGAATAGCTCAGCCAGTTATCTCTATAGATGGCAGAAATATTGAGCAATCTCTGGACTTTAAGTCAGAAATTGAAGCGATGGCGCTTAGGACTTCGGTAGGCTAACCACATGGCCCAGATTTCGATCACAGTTGATGGCGCTGCCCTAAAGATTGAGGCAGACCAGCGCCCAACCCATATCTTCGCCGAGAACAAAGAGGTTGTGGTCTGTCGAGTAAATGGCACGCTCAAAGATTTGTGGACAGAACTTGCAGAAGGTGATGTTGTTGAATCCGTCCTGATTTCTTCACCAGATGGTTTGGCGGTATTGCGCCACTCAACTGCACACGTGATGGCCCAGGCAGTGCAAGAGGTTTATGCAAACACCCGGCTTGGCATTGGACCACCAATTAAAGATGGTTTTTATTATGACTTCGATCCAGTCAATACCTTTAATCCAGATGATTTGGTAAAGATTGAAAGTGCCATGCGCAAGATCGTTAAAGAGGGACAACGGTTTCGTCGACGTGTGACTACTGAAACTGAAGCACTCAAAGAGTTGGCACATGAACCGTACAAGTGTGAATTGATTGGAATTAAGGGACCAGCTGGTGAAGAAGCATCAGTTGAAGTCGGTGGCTCCGAATTAACTATTTATGACAACTTAGGTAGAGATGGAAATCCTGTTTGGAGCGATTTATGTCGCGGTCCACATCTTCCATCAACAAAGCACATTCCAGCATTTAAATTAATGCGTACCGCAGCTGCCTATTGGCGTGGGTCTGAGAAGAACCCAATGTTGCAACGCATCTATGGAACTGCGTGGCCTTCGCAAGACGAACTCAATTCTTATCTGGAACTTCTTGCCGAAGCTGAAAAGCGAGATCATCGTCGCTTAGGCACCGAACTTGATCTATTTTCTTTCCCCGAAGAAATCGGTTCAGGGTTGGCGGTTTTCCATCCCAAAGGCGGAATCGTTCGTCGGGCCATGGAGGATTACTCACGCATTCGACATGAAGAAGAAAACTATGAATTTGTTTATTCCCCGCACTTAACCAAGGCAGCCCTATTTGAAACTTCGGGACACTTGCAGTGGTATGCCGACGGTATGTACCCACCAATGATTCTTGATGAAGAACACAATCCGGATGGCACGATTAAGAAGGCTGGGCAGCAGTACTACATGAAGCCTATGAACTGCCCGTTCCACAATTTGATCTACAAATCACGTGGACGTTCATACCGTGAACTCCCATTGCGACTGTTCGAATTTGGAACTGTGTATCGATATGAAAAATCAGGCGTTCTTCATGGAATCACGCGAGCTCGCGGTTTCACCCAAGATGACGCGCACATCTATTGCACTAAAGAACAAATGGTGGGCGAACTTGATTCGCTGCTGACATTTGTTTTGAATTTGTTACGCGATTATGGACTCAATGAGTTCTATCTTGAACTATCTACCAAGAATGAAGAAAAATTTGTCGGCGAAGATGCCGATTGGGCTGAAGCAACTGATGCACTTCGAAAAGCTGCTACTGCTCAAAATCTAGAATTAGTTTTGGATGAAGGTGGAGCGGCGTTCTACGGACCAAAGATTTCTGTGCAAGCAAAGGATGCAATTGGTCGTACCTGGCAGATGTCAACAATTCAGGTTGATTTCCAATTGCCACAGCGCTTTGAACTTGAATACTCGGCTACCGATGGAACTCGTCAACGCCCTGTGATGATTCATAGAGCTTTGTTCGGATCAATTGAACGCTTCTTTGGAGTATTGACTGAGCATTACAGTGGAGCATTTCCACCGTGGTTAGCTCCGGTGCAAGCTATTGGTATTCCAGTAGCCGATACTTTTTCTGATTATTTGGGAGAGGTCATTAAGCAAATGCGCAAAGCAGGAATTCGCGCTGAATTAGATGCATCTGATGATCGAATGCAGAAAAAGGTCCGAAATGCACAAATGCAAAAGATTCCGTTTATGGTGATTGCAGGTGAAGAAGACCAAAAGGCAGGTGCGGTTTCCTTCCGATATCGCAATGGCGAGCAAAAGAATGGAATACCGATTGCCGACGCAATTGCTGAGATTAAAAAGGTTGTCGCCGAACGAACTCAGGTGTAGTCCATGAGTCATGAGATTAATGGTGTGGGCATGCCAGATAACTGGCAGCGGTTATGGGCGCCACATCGTCTGGACTATCTACGTGGTGAGAACAGACCGCTAGACGGCAATGAGGTTTCATGCCCGTTTTGCGCGATTCCAGAAATGAGCGATGAAGAGGGTTTAATCGTTCATCGGGGAACTCATGCATACGTTGTTATGAATCTTTATCCTTACAACCCAGGCCATCTTTTAATCTGCGCATTTCGCCACGTCGCAGATCTCACTGATCTGACCGAATCAGAGCGAAATGAGATCTCGGCGCTAACTGCGCACGCTATGCAGACTATTCGCAAAGTGTCAGCCCCTGAAGGTTTTAATTTGGGAATGAATCAAGGAGCCATTTCGGGTGCGGGAGTTGCAGCTCATATTCACCAACACGTTGTTCCGCGTTGGGGTGGAGATGCAAATTTCATGCCGATTATTGGAAAAACTAAAGTGCTTCCTCAGTTGTTACATTTAACTCGAGAAGAGATTGCAAAAGCTTGGTGACTAAAGATTTAACTCTTCAATATATTTTTTAACAATATCAACGCCTATACCTCTTTCAATCCACAATGGAATTGCCGGAAAAAGAAGACCAGCAGCAAATGCCTGATCTCCGCTGGCCTGAAGTAGTTCGACGTATTCATCGCGAAATTCTTGAACCAATGTTTGATGTTCTGGATCACTCATGCGAACGGATGCGGGTTCTGTTGAATAGTCAGTGATGTTTAAATCTGACAGAGATATCAGAGCTGCTGGTAAACCTGCTTCATCATGCAAAACTAGATAGGGCGTCGCCATCTGTGAAAAAACACGATTAGCAATCATCACTGCGTCATCAAAGTCTGCCTCTTGTTTTTCTAAATGAGTCACCACAACCAAACGGGGAATCTGGAATTCATCCAGTTCTGCCCATTGTTCAATGGTTTGTTGGTCCACTCCAGCTGAGGGATTGATCGCAAAGATTGCGAGGTCGCTGTCGCTGTGAACCTCTTGTGCAACCGATGCACCGAAGGCATCTGCGACTTGGTCAGGCTCAGCGCTGGAATGACCATAGACATGAATTAAGCCCTTGGTGATTTGTGTTTGCACTGGGTCAGCCTACGATGGTCCTTGATGTTAAGCGCGCGTTTGAAGCCAGCGGTCACCAGGGTAATTACCCCAGTGGCAGCCTTTGCTTTGCGCAGAGGTTTGACACCTAACGCAGTTACCTGGATTGGCGCTGCTGGCGTTGTGATCTGTTCCCTGTACTTTTACCCTAAGGGCGAATTCTTTTTAGGAACCCTAACCATTTGTGTTTTGGCCTTGAGCGATCTCTTTGATGGCACGATGGCTCGGTTGTCTAGCGCTGGTTCAAGTCGCTGGGGAGGATTCTTAGACTCCACGATCGATCGCATAACCGATTCAGCAATTCTAGTTGGTGTGACGATTTATTTGATAAATCAAAATGATTCGCTGGCCTACGTTGCTTTGGCAACCTTGGTAACCGGATTACTTGTCCCTTATATTCGAGCTAAGGCAGAAAGTTTTAACATCACCTGTTCCGGCGGTATTGCAGAGCGAACAGAACGGTTGATTATTTCCTTGGCAGCTATCGGGTTTGATGGATTGGGAATTCCTTACGTGCTTGCTATAGGTATGTGGCTATTAGCAATTCTTGGATCATTCACTGTCGTACAGCGCATCCTGATCGTCAAGCGAGCGGTCAAAAATGAAAGATAATTTTTCGGCCTATGTTTATTTCGCTGGTTGGCGAATTGTTCGATGGCTACCCGAGGGTTTTGCATACAAGCTGGCCTACCGTGTTTCAGATTTCTTAGTAAAACGTAATGGTAAAGGCGTTCAAAGGTTGCGCTCTAATCTGGCACGAACTCAACCTGGTATGACCGCATTGGATCTAGATCTACTGGTGATTGAAGCCATGCGTTCTTACATGCGTTACTGGTGTGACACCTTTAGGTTGCCTGACTGGAGCGACCAGCGAATCCTGGAAACGGTTACCGTCACTAATGAGCATTTATTGCTTGATGCAATCAAAGCCAAGACCGGTGTCATTGTTGCGGTTCCGCATGCAGGAAATTGGGATCACGCAGGTGCATATTTCTGCGCTAAAGGAATTCGCCTTGTGACTGTTGCCGAGCGCTTAAAGCCAGAAAAACTCTTTCTAAAGTTCCTGGCATATCGCCAGGCGATGGGTATGGAAGTGCTGCCGCTAGATGGTCGCGTATTAGGCACGCTGCAGGAGCGAGTTGAAGATGGGGCGTTAGTGGCCTTGGTTTCAGATAGAGATCTTTCCCGCTCTGGCATCGAAGTTGAATTCTTTGGCGGTAGAGCTCGTATGCCTGCAGGCCCAGCGCTCTTAGCGCTTCGAACTAAAGCACCGCTGATTACCGCATTTGTTTCTTACACCGACAATGGAGTTCACATTGAATTTCGAAACATCGTCCTGCCTAGCTCGGGAGATGAAAACAGCAAGGTTCAACAAATTGTTCAAATGACTGCGAAGAATTTCGAAGATGGCATTTCAGAAAATCCAGAAGACTGGCATATGTTGCAGCGAATCTGGGTTGATGGCGACTTTAAGGAACGTTCATAGTGCTTACACGTTCGCTTAAAATTGGAATCGTTTGTCCGTACAGCTGGGATACACCAGGGGGAGTACAAAATCACATTAGGGATTTGGCGGAATTTTTAATTGCCGCAGGACATGATGTTTCCGTTTTAGCTCCCGCCATGGATGAAACAAAGTTGCCCGACTATGTTGTTAATGCCGGAAAACCAATCTCAATCCCATACAACGGAGCTGTAGCTCGTGTTCTTTTTGGTCCGGTCGCTTTTGCTCGGGTTCGACAATGGATTTCTCAAGGTGATTTCGATTTATTGCATCTTCACGAACCAGCAATTCCTTCAATTTCTCTTTTAGCTTGTTGGGCAGCAGATGGACCAATGGTTGGAACTTTTCATGCTGCGGCTAAACGCCAAAAGATTATTTTTGCCATCGGACCGATTCTTGAACCAGCTATTGAGAAGTTATCAGCCAGAATCGCGGTATCTGAAGCAGCCCGCTTGACTCTTACAGATCACTTGGACACGGATGCGGTAATCATTCCCAATGGAATTTATGCCGATCGCTATCGAGACGGAAAAGTGATTGAAAAGTGGTCAGGAAATACAATTGGTTTTATTGGCAGGTTTGAAGAACCGCGTAAAGGTTTGAGCGTTCTAGTGGATGCACTGCCCGTCATTTCGCGTTTTGCACCTGATGTAAAAGTCTTCGTAGCAGGACCGGGAGATCCAGAAAAAGTTATTGAAAGTATCGATCCTCAACTGCGCCAACGTTTTGAATTCTTAGGCAAGATTTCCGAATCAGATAAAGCCGATTTGGTCTCATCGGTAGCGGTCTATGTCGCACCAAATACGGGCGGTGAATCATTTGGAATCATTCTTGCCGAGGCTCTTGCCGGTGGTGCATGTGTCGTTGCTAGTAACATCCCCGCTTTTGCTGACCTTTTGGGCCAAGGAGAATATGGTGCCCTGTTTGAATCCGAAAGCTCAACTGAACTTGCAAAAATTGTCATCGACTTATTTCGAGATCAAGGCAAGAGAACAGAACTATCAGCAAGAGGCAGAGAACGATCAAAGATGTTTGACTGGACGGTAGTTGCACAACAAATTTATTCAGTTTATGAAATGTCTATCGTCGGAAGTCAAAAGGTTCGATTGGCATCTGATACAAGACCCTGGAATAGATTCTTGGGCAAGGAGGAAAAAGCATGACTCGCTGGCTGATTCTTGCCCTGCTCGTACTGATCATTGGTTGGTATTTGTCATTTACGGCTACTCGTTTAGATAGATTGCACCATCGCGTAGAAACCAGCTGGGCCAATTTAGATGTGCTTCTACAAAAAAGAGCAGCAGTTGCACTAGAAATCGCTCATAGCGACATTGCAGACCCGGCTTCGTCGATGCTGTTAACTGCAGCTGCCTATCAGGCGCGTGATGCAGACATACGGAATCGTTCTGCGGCAGAAAGTGGACTTTCAGGGGCCTTGGGACTGCTTCTTGAAGATTCACAGCATCTTGCAACCGCTGCAGATAGTGCGTTGTTGACTGAACTGTCTGGCTTAACGGACAAAATCAGAGTTGCGATTGCATTGCACACTGATGCAGTTGCCAGGACTCAAATGGTTCGCAGCAAGTTAATTGTTCGAGTTTTCCGTCTAGCTGGAACTGCGCCTTTGCCAATTACATACGAGTTTGAATCCGATGTTCTCTAGAAAGAATTCTGTTTTATTCCTGGCAGCCGTACTGATGCTTACGGGGTGTTCGGCAGTTTCAGATTTATTGCCAGAAAAAAAGGCAACAAGTGTTCTTAGCGGACGAGAAGGAATTGATGGACCGGTTCTTGCAGTAAAGATTGATGACACGAATGCAGCGCATCCACAGATTGGCGTAGAAGATGCTGAGATCGTTTACATCGAACAAGTCGAGGCAGGATTAACTAGGTTGGCGGCAATTTATTCAACGGTGATCCCTGAAAAGATTGGTCCAGTGCGCAGTGCCCGAATTTCAGATATCGATATCTTGAATCAATTTGGTCGCGTTGCATTTGCCTACAGCGGAGCTCAACGAAAGTTGTTGCCAGTAATTGCAGCGGCAAACTTGGAAGATCTTGGCGCACAACGCCAAAGCCCAACGATCTACACAACTGATCCTGCACGAAGATCTCCATTTGCCATGGTCCTTAGAGCGGATTTGTTGATGCAAAAAATAAAGGACAACAACTTGCCGGTTGACTTGGCAAAGAGTGTTGGATTTGTTTTTGGTGACTTGCCCGAAGGCGGAAAACCTGTTCAGCAAGTCGTTATGAACTGGCCATCGGCAACGTATTCAGCGCAATGGTCTGAAAAAGAATCGCGTTGGCATTTGTCTCATAACGGAAAACTAAATCTTGCTGAAAGCGGAATTGTTCTTGGGCCGACCACGCTAGTTATTCAAATGGTCAAAATCTCGCCTTCAGAATATGGCGATAAATTTGGTGGCATCACGCCGTTGTCCGAAACCGTGGGCACAGGCAAGGCCTATGTCCTAAGAAACGGTGAAGTATTTTCTGCGACATGGAATCGACCCTTCCCTGATTCGGGTACAACTTTTTCCTTGGCTGATGGGTCGACGATGAACTTTGCGGCCGGGCAGATTTGGGTGGCGTTAACTGATCGTGAGCCTGAATTCACGTGGCGCACTGTTGAAAAGACGAAGTAGGATTGGGCTCTATCTTTCGATTGAAGCGGAGTACTAAATCATGGCTGAAGTAACTGGCACTGCTCGCGTTAAGCGCGGAATGGCTGACATGCTCAAGGGTGGCGTCATCATGGATGTCGTCAATGCCGAACAAGCAAAGATCGCCGAAGATGCCGGTGCGGTTGCAGTAATGGCGCTAGAGCGTGTTCCAGCAGACATTCGCGCTCAAGGCGGAGTTGCTCGCATGTCCGATCCAGACATGATCGAAAAAATCCAAGCGGCAGTATCAATCCCAGTTATGGCAAAGGCACGTATCGGACATTTCGTCGAAGCACGTGTTCTTGAATCATTGGGCGTTGATTACATCGATGAATCCGAAGTATTAACCCCTGCAGATTATGTAAACCACATTGATAAGTTTGATTTCACTGTGCCATTTGTTTGTGGCGCAACAAACCTGGGAGAAGCATTGCGTCGCATCAATGAAGGTGCTGCAATGATCCGTTCTAAGGGTGAAGCAGGCACAGGCGATGTATCTAATGCGATGCAACATATGCGCATGATCGGTGGCGAAATTCGTCGTCTTTCCTCACTTCGTGAAGATGAGTTATATGTTGCGGCTAAGGAACTTCAGGCTCCATATGATTTGGTAAAGGAAGTTGCCCAGACCGGAAAACTTCCGGTAGTACTTTTCACTGCAGGTGGAATTGCAACTCCAGCCGATGCAGCGTTGATGATGAGCATGGGCGCAGATGGTGTGTTTATTGGTTCTGGAATTTTCAAGTCTGGAAACCCTGCTCAGCGCGCTGCAGCTTGTGTAAAGGCGACAACGTTTTGGGATGATGCCAAGGTTGTTGCAGATGCATCTCGTGGTCTTGGCGAGGCGATGGTTGGTATCAACGTTGCCGACTTGCCAGCACCGCACCGCCTTTCAGAACGCGGTTGGTAACGACGCGGTACATGAAGGTAGGCGTTTTAGCTTTACAAGGTGATGTCCGCGAGCACATTCAATCTTTGTTGGCGTGCGATGTCGAAGCCGTAGCAGTAAGACGTGCAGAAGAATTAGAAAGTATCGACGCTTTAGTCTTGCCTGGGGGAGAGTCAACAACTATCGCCCAGCTGGCTGAAGTCTTTGGCATATTTGATTTAATTAAAAATAAGATTAAAAACGGCATGCCGGTGTATGGCTCATGTGCCGGAATGATTTTATTGGCCGAAGAAATTCTTGATGCAAAGGTCGGTCAGAAGAGCTTTGGTGGTTTAGATATCACCGTAAGGCGTAATGCGTTCGGGCGCCAAGTTGATTCTTTTGAATCAGATATTGAATTCAATGATGGATCCGAACAATTAGTTCGCGCGGTCTTTATTCGAGCACCGTGGGTAGAGAAAGTGTCCAACGAAGTACAGGTCCTGGCCGCTATTAACGCACACCCAGTTGCTGTTCGCTCGAAAACCGCATTAGCAACATCTTTCCACCCCGAATTAACGGGCGATCACAGAATCCATCGTTATTTCATTGAGCAGGTAGCCCGTCCAGCACTTCTGAAGGTAAAGTAACCTCATAAATAATTGTGAACTTTAGCTAGGTGAGGTGAAGTCATGTCAGGCCATTCCAAGTGGGCTACGACTAAGCATAAGAAGGCGATTATCGATAGTCGTCGTGCAAAGGTGTTTGCTAAGCAGATTCGTGCAATTGAAGTTGCAGCACGAAACGGCGGCGCTGATATGGATGGAAACCCAACGTTATTTGATGCAGTTGCTAAGGCCAAGAAATCATCGATGCCCGCAGACAACATCGATCGTGCAATTAAACGTGGCGCAGGTTTGGAAGCCGGAGCAAAAGACTGGATCACGATTATGTACGAAGGTTACGGTCCCAATGGTGTGGCAATCATGATTGAATGTTTGTCAGATAACCGAAATCGATCAGCTTCTGAAGTAAAGGTAGCTGTTACCCGTAACGGTGGATCAATGGCAGATCTTGGATCGGTTTCATATCTCTTTAATCGCAAGGGTGTCATCATCGTTAAGAAGGATGGGTCACTTACCGAAGATTCAATCTTGGAAGCGGTTTTAGAAGCTGGGGCAGAAGAGGTCAATGATCTAGGTGAAGCCTTTGAGATAGTTAGTGAGCCGGTTGATTTAGTGCCAGTACGAACCGCCCTTCAAAATGCGGGTATTGATTACGAATCAGCTGATTCTTCTTTCCTGCCATCAATGACGATTCCACTGGATGCCGATGGCGCTAAGAAGGTTTTTGAGTTGATTGATGCAATTGAGGAACTCGACGATGTACAGAATGTGTACAGCAATTTTGATGTTTCTGATGAAGTTATGGCGAGCCTCGACTAGAGCATTGGGCAATAACCTTAGGCTTTAACTTTGACTAATTAGGAAAGCACGAGGATGGCCATGAGAGTTTTGGGTGTTGACCCAGGTCTAACTCGTTGTGGCGTGGGCATCGTAGATGGTGCAGTTGGTTCGCCGCTTTCACTTGTCGAAGTTGGCGTAGTACTTACTCCAGTTGATGCAGCCTTAGAGCAACGTTTACTTGATCTTGATCAACAGTTGTCGCAGTGGATAAATATGTGGAAACCAGATGTGATTGCAGTTGAACGTGTTTTTTCACAACACAACGTGCGAACTGTGATGGGAACTGGACAAGCAGCCGGGGTTGCCTTGTTATTGGCAGCAAAAGCCGGAATCCCCGTAATGATGCACACACCATCTGAAGTAAAAGCCTCAGTAACGGGTAATGGCCGTGCAAACAAAGCTCAAGTTGCAATGATGGTTCAAAAGATTCTTAGCCTTGATTCAATCCCAAAGCCAGTTGATGCAACAGATGCTTTAGCACTTGCAATTTGCAATATTTGGCGTGGCGGCGGCAATGCGCGTTTGGCGCAAGCGGTAGCTGCAGAGCAGTCTCGACTCAAGAAATTGAGATCACGATGATTTCACTTTTAAGCGGAACCGTGCGTTCGATACATAGCGATCGATTAGTTGTCGAAGTTGGTGGCTTTGGTTTAAGCGTTTTGGTGACTCCGTCAACTACTACGCAAGTGACTCTGGGTTCTCAGGTTCAACTTTTTACCTCACTTGTTGTACGTGAAGATTCCCTAACACTTTTTGGTTTTGTAAATGAAGAATCTCGCAGTCTGTTCGAACTTGTTCAAACTGTTTCGGGTATCGGGCCCAAGGTTGCACTTTCTATATTGGGGGCGCTGACACCAGAAGATCTTGGTCGTGCCATTTCGCAAGAGGATATTGGCGCAATAGAGAAGGTACCTGGCATCGGGCGCAAGGGTGCACAGCGGATGATTTTGGAACTCAAAGGAAAACTGAGCGACCTATCAAATTCTCAACAGTACAAAGGACATCAGCCGGCCTGGAGAGAACAATTAGCAAGTGCACTAGTTTCCTTAGGATTTTCGCCTAAGGAATCTGACGGCGCGATTTCTGAAGTTGTTTCCCAACTGCAAGCCGATGGCGTGGATGCAGCTGGAGTAGAACTGAGCGAATTGCTCAAGCGGACATTAGCCAGTGGAAAGAGTTCTCGTGGCTGATGATCGTTTAGTTACCCCGCACATTAAAGGTGAAGAGTCCGCACTTGAACATGCCTTGCGCCCAAAGTCGTTATCGGATTTCATCGGACAACAACGAGTACGTGAACAAATTGATGTGTTGCTGACCGCAGCGCGCAATCGAAATTCACCTGCCGACCATATTTTGCTGTCGGGTCCACCCGGATTAGGAAAAACGACGCTTGCTTTAATCCTTGCTAGTGAAATGAATGCACCGATTCGCATTACTAGTGGTCCAGCCATTACTCACGCTGGTGACCTAGCTGCGATTCTTTCCTCTTTGGTCGAAGGTGAGATTCTTTTCTTAGATGAAATTCATCGATTACCAAGGCCAGCCGAAGAGTTGTTGTATTTGGCAATGGAGGATTTTCGCGTAGATGTAATTGTTGGAAAAGGTCCAGGAGCAACGGCTATTCCATTACAACTGCCACATTTCACGCTAGTGGGAGCAACTACGCGTGCGGGACTTTTGCCTAGCCCGCTGCGCGATCGTTTTGGCTTTACTGCACATTTAGATTTTTATGATGAAAAAGATATTGCGCATGTAATTTCTCGAAGCGCCGAGCTGCTCAAGATTTCCATAGATAAAGATGCAGTCGCAGAGGTAGCAGGTAGATCTCGGGGGACACCTCGTATTGCCAACCGTTTACTGCGCCGTGTTCGAGATTATGCGCAGGTGCAAGGTGCTTCAACTATTTCTTTGAGCCAAGCAATGGCAGCACTTGAAATGTATGAAGTTGATCAACTTGGTTTGGATCGGCTAGATCGTGCGGTGTTAGTTGCATTAATCGAACGTTTCAACGGTGGCCCGGTCGGTTTATCAACCTTGGCAATTGCTGTGGGTGAGGAAACTGAAACCGTAGAGTCAGTTGCTGAGCCGTTTCTGGTGCGCAATGGATTTATGGCCAGAACCCCGCGTGGAAGGGTGGCCACCGCACAGGGTTGGCGTCATATAGGACGAACGCCACCTGCTGAAATCTCCACGCTTTTCGACTTACCCGCATCTGACCTCTAGACTCTGCCCCTATGTCTACAACAACAAAACCAATAAAGACCACTTCGCGCCCTGGGCGAACCTTGGCAATTCTTGGCTTAATCCTCGTTTCGATGGTGAGCCTAGTTTTCCTTCAAGATTCAAAGAGCCTGCAATTGGGTCTGGATTTACGTGGCGGAACATCGGTCACCCTGCAACCTCGTATTGCTCCAGGTGAAGAAGGCAGCGTCACAAGTGAAGCAATCGATCAGGCGGTTTCAATTATTCGCCAACGTGTTGACTCACTCGGTGTTGTTGAATCAGAAGTAACTGCGCAGGGAAGTGGTACTAACCGTCAGATTGTTATCTCTGTTCCAGGTGATACCGGTCGACGTGTTGTTGATTTGGTAGGACAGACAGCTGAACTTCGTTTCCGTCAGGTGCTTGCATCTGGTGCAGGAGTTCCATCAACGGCTGACGCCGCAGCAACACCTGCTGCAGGTGTGAGCGCAGAAGATAATGCAAAGTTTGCAGCACTTGATTGCACCAAGCCGGAAAATCTTCAGGGCAATGGCGCAGATGATGCGACAGCAGTTTTGGTGGCGTGTGATCGTGCCGGTGGAACCAAGTACATCTTGGCACCGGCTGAAGTTCTAGGACGTCAAATTTCCAAGGCTTCTGCGGGTCTTGATCCTCAAGCAGGAAGTGCCTGGTTTGTAAGCCTTACTTTTGATAACGAAGGCACTTCGGCTTTTGCCGCTTTGACTGCGCGCGTTACATCTTTGCCAGAGCCAACAAATCAAGTGGCAATCGTTCTTGACGGATTGGTTGTTTCTTCACCAAGAATTACTGAAGCCATTCCTTCAGGAAATGCACAGATCACCGGCAGCTTCACACAACTTGAAGCTCAAGATCTTGCAAATGTTTTGAAGTACGGAGCACTGCCCTTGGCATTTGATCGCGGAGAAGTTCAATTAGTTTCTCCAACTCTTGGTGCCGATCAACTTAACGCTGGTGTTCTAGCTGCTGGCTTGGGTATGTTGCTCGTAGTTATCTTCACTTTGCTGTATTACCGAGCCCTAGGTCTTGTCACCGTAGGTTCATTGGCAGTTGCAGCGATCATGTTGTACACGCTGATCTTGCTTATGGGTCAATGGGTTGGTTTCACACTTACATTGGCCGGAATCGCGGGTGCAATTACCGCAATTGGTGTCACGGCGGACTCATTTATTGTCTACTTTGAACGTGTAAAGGATGAGATGCGAGAAGGCAGATCATTGCGAACTGCCGCCGAAACAGGCTGGGTACGTGCGCGTCGTACAATCTTGATCGCTGACTTTGTGTCCTTGATTGCCGCGGTTCTTCTCTACATCTTCTCAGTCGGTGGCGTTCGTGGTTTCGCATTTACTTTGGGACTCACAACGATCATCGACTTGATCATTATCTTCTTGTTCACCAAGCCAGCACTTGTCTTGATTTCTCGAAGCAAGTTCTTCAACTCAGGTCATCCTCTCTCAGGTTTCTCACCTAAGAGTCTGGGTCTAGTCATTGCGAAGGAGGCATAAAGTGTCAAAGTTTTCAGGTTTAGGTGGCCGTCTCTATCGCGGTGAAACTTCGATCAATTTCATTGGTCAACGCCGTCGTTGGTACGCAGTCTCTGGTTTCTTCGTGCTTTTGTCTATTGGAGCGTTAGCGATTCAAGGCCTGACTCTTGGAATTGAATTCAAGGGTGGATCTTCTTTCACAGTTAACACACCCAATCCATCTGTAGCTCAGGCTCGTGAGGCTGCAGCAGAAGCGGGACTTCAGGGAGAACCTATTGTTCAGCTTGTTGGAAATGACAAAGTGCGTGTGCAGACACCTGCGCTAGAACCAGCACTCAACAATGCAATTCAAGATGCACTAGCTGCAAAGTTTTCTGTAAGTGCATCATCAATTGACGTGCAGATCATCGGACCTTCATGGGGTAAAGAGATCACTCGTAAAGCACTTTATGGTCTCTTTGGTTTCTTGTTAGTTGTCATGATTTATCTTGCAATGGCACTTGAACCCAAGATGGCTATTGCGGCGATCTTTGCTGTGGTTCACGACGTTTTCATTACAGTGGGAATCTATGCATTAGTTGGCTTCGATGTAACGCCCGCAACCATCATCGGATTCTTAACCATTTTAGGTTATTCGCTCTATGACACGGTGGTGGTCTTCGACAGGGTTCGAGACAATACGAAATCAATTTCAGCGGTATCGACTAGAACGTATTCACAAGCGGTAAACCTTGCGGTTAACCAGACAATTGTTCGTTCAGCAAATACCTCAATCGTGGCAATTCTTCCAGTGGCAGCAATCTTGTTCGTTGGAGCGGGCTTGCTAGGTGCTGGAACACTGAAGGATCTATCCCTTTCATTGTTTATTGGTTTGTTGGTCGGAACTTATTCATCACTCTTTATTGCTCCTGCAATTTTGACTGAGCTGCGCGAGAAAGAGCCTGCGATGCAGGCACTGGCCAAGCGTGTAGAAGCTCGTGGTGGCGCATCAACAACGACTACAACTGCTTCTACCGGTTCGGTATCGGTTGCAGAGCGTCGTGGTCCTCGTAACCAACCAAAGCGCAAAGGTCGTAAGTAGGGTCTTTTGTGGATACTTTGATAGCACCACTGATTAGTGCTCTCAAAGAGAACCATGCCTCTGTAAATGACGCCGAGATTTCGCGCGCATTTGAGGTCGCTCGCGATGCTCACGAAGGTCAGCTGCGCAAATCAGGTGAGCCATACATAACGCACCCAGTTGCCGTTGCTGAAATTCTGGCCAACTTGGGGCTCAATCCCGCAACCATCATTGCCGCATTACTACATGACACAGTTGAAGATACACAGTATTCATCAACACAACTTCGCAGCGATTTTGGTGACGAAATTGCAAACCTGGTTGATGGTGTCACTAAGTTAGACAAATTGTCCTATGGACCAACAGCTGAAGCTGAAACCGTCCGCAAAATGGTCATTGCGATGTCGCGAGACATTCGCGTGCTCGTTATCAAGTTAGCTGACCGTTTACACAACGCTCGAACTTGGAAGTACGTTTCCCCAGAAAGCGCCCTGCGCAAAGCTCGAGAAACTCTCGACATTTATGCACCTTTGGCACATCGCCTTGGGATGAATGCCATGAAATGGGAACTTGAAGACCTTTCCTTTGAAGTTCTGGAACCAAAGAAGTTTGAAGAAATTTCACGCCTTGTGGCCGAACGTTCGCCATCTCGCGATAAATTGACTGAAGAAGTGATTTCATTAGTTAAAGAAGATTTACTGCGAGATGCAATAGCTGCAACTGTGACTGGAAGAAAAAAGCATTTCTTCTCGGTCTATCAAAAGATGGTGGTAAGAGGTCGTGACTTCAATGACATCTATGATCTAGTTGGAATTCGTGTTTTAGTTAATGACGTCCGTGATTGCTATGGAGTCCTTGGTTCTATCCATGCGCGTTGGAGTCCAGTACCAGGTCGCTTTAAGGATTACATCGCAATGCCTAAATTCAATCTGTATCAGTCGTTGCATACGACTGTTATCGGGCCAAACGGAAAAGCGATTGAAATTCAGATCAGAACGTACGATATGCACGCACGCGCCGAATTTGGTATCGCCGCGCATTGGAAGTACAAACAGGGTCCGGAAAACACGCAATCATCACCAGAAATGTTATGGCTGCGCCAGTTACATGAATGGCAAAAAGAAACCGAAGATCCTTCTGAATTTTTGGAAGCGCTGCGATTTGATTTAGGGTCACCAGAAGTTTTCGTCTTCACGCCAAAGGGCAGCGTTGTAGCTTTGCCAGGTGGCTCAACACCTGTCGACTTTGCTTTTTCAGTTCACACCGATGTCGGTCTAAGGTGCGCTGGAGCTAAGGTCAATGGCCGACTAGTGCCACTTGAATCTCGACTCAACAACGGAGATGTTGTGGAGATCGTCACGAACAAGAGTGAAAACGCCGGACCGAGCCGCGACTGGCTTAATTTTGTTAAGAGCCCTCGTGCACGATCAAAGATCAAGGCCTGGTTTAGCAAAGAGCGTCGTGAAGAAGCTATTGATGCCGGACGCGAATCGATTGCACGGCAGATGAGAAAAGCAGGCCTTCCTTTGCAGAAGATTTTCGCGGGTCATTCCTTACTGGAACTAGCACACGATCTTCGTTATTCGGATATCGATGGTTTGTATTCAGCGGTAGGTGATGGTCATGTTTCGGCAGCATCGGTTATCGAGAAACTCGTTGCATCAATGGGTGCTGAAGATTCACACCCAGAACCAACTATGGATGTGCTTCCAAATCGAGCTCCAACTACTAGACGATCCAGCAATGCAATTGATGTTGAAGGCGCTGATGATGTCCTGGTAAAGCTCGCTCGCTGTTGCACGCCAGTTCCAGGTGATTCGATAATGGGCTTTATTACCAAGGGGAGCGGGGTATCTATTCACCGTTCTGATTGCACAAATGCTGCAGATCTACAGAGCCACCAAGCCGATCGCGTTGTGAAGGTTAAATGGCGCACAGGTGCGGCCTCAATCTTCTTGGTAAATATTCAAGTAGAAGCTTTAGACCGGGCATCATTGTTAGCTGACGTAACAAGAACCTTGTCTGACCAACATGTAAATATCTTGAGTGCGGCTGTCAGTACATCAAAGGATCGGACCGCATTTTCACGGTTTACCTTTGAAATGGCAGATGCAACTCACCTGGACGCGGTTTTAGCAGCGGTACGCGGCATCGAAGGTGTTTACGATGTGTATCGAACAACTAACAACTAAAACTTGTTGTTAGTTAAATTCTGAAAGACCCTTTTCGGCCTCGGCTAGCCACACCTTACGTGCAGCAGCAGATTCAGCAGCTTCAGTTGCCTTCTTAGTGTTTCCAGATGCAGCGTATTTTGCGGCAGCCTTTTCATAGTTAGCAATCGATTCAGTTAACTGTGCAACCACTTCTTGAGCGCGCTTCTTTGCCGCTGGATCGGTCTTGCGCCAGATTTCAGCTTCGGCTTCCTTGATCGTGGATTCAACCTTCGCCACACGAGCATCAAGTGCTGCGCGCTTATCGCGATGAGTCATGCCGATCTTTTCCCAGGAGCGCAACAATTCATTGAGCGCCTTGCGAGCTTCCTTAACATCAGTGATTGGCAATAGGGCTTCGATTGCTGGAAGCAACTCTTCGCGCTTTGCAAGATTTGCAGCCATTGTCACATCACGCTTTTCTAGGTCAGCGTTCTTGGCGGTAAAGAATTGATCTTGCGCAGCTTTAAATCGTGCCCAAAGCTTTGCATCATCGCTCTTCTTGCCACGACCGGATGCTTTCCACTGATCCATAAGAACCTTGAATCGCTTAGCGGTCGGCACCCATTCGGTAGATGTCGCAAGTTTTTCTGCTTCTTCGACAATCTTCTTCTTGGCATCTGCCACAACTGATTGTGTCGCTTCTAATGAGGCAAAGTGAGTGCGTCGACGCTTATCGAACTTGTTGCGAGAAGATGAGAAACGCTTCCAAAGATCAGCATCGGTTTTCTTCTCTAACCGTGGCGCAGCTTTCCATTCATCAAGTAAAACCTTGAGACGATCGCCAGTTGATTTCCAACTTTCAGACAACGCAAGGCTTTCGGCCTCGGCAACGATTTTTTCTTTCTCAACAAGAATTTGTTCGCGACGAGCTGCTTTAGCTGCAGTTTCTGCAGCTTTCTTAGCTTCATATGCTTCGCGATGTCCTTCAATCAGTGGCTCAATCTGTTCAACCGATGCAGCCAAAGCTTCTAGATCGCCGACTCCGTTTAATTCCTTTACTTGCTCGCGCAGTTTCTTTACCGCTGCATATGCATCCGATGGAACCATGGCTCCACTCTTGATGCGTGCAGCAAGCAGTGCAACTTCAGCTGCAAGAACTTCGAACTTTCGAACAAAGTAAGCTAATGCTTCTTCGGCGCTCTTTCCTGGGTATGAACCCACAGCTTTTTCGCCGTGTGGTGTTCTAACAAAAACAGTTCCATCTTCTGCTACTCGACCAAATGCTGAAGGATCTCCGATTAACGCACTTGCAGCGCTAGCCTGTGGTGGGAAATTCATATCTGTCATGAGTGTGATCCTTTCAGCGCGTTACCTTGTTCAAGGCTCGCTATGTGTGGGTGCGATGCTTAGAAGATTTGGGCCCTCTAAGCGTGGGTCGAGTGTGGATTGGTAGGGCAAAAGGTACCCTGTCTCATGGTGTGAGCGTCAATCGCGCCAAAATTGAGCGTGAATGAGGGGGTGATGGGTTTGCTGATCGACTCATTTGCCGCCCCCATGTATGCCACCAATTGCTGGGTCTTGGCAAGTGAGCCAGGCAGTGAATGCGTCGTCATAGATCCAGGTATGCCGGATGTAAGTGCTGCCTTAGATGAAATTCTCAAGCGTCACAACTTAAAACCGGTTGCAGTTATTGCAACTCATGGACATTTGGATCACACCTTTTCAATCCAGCCAATCGCCGATGGTTACAACATTCCTACCTATATCCATAGCGAAGATCGCGCTTATTTATCTGCACCTGAAAAATTGCTAAGTGCTGAGTTCGCGGCAACCGTATCGGAGATGGATTTTGTTGATCCTGCCCAAGTTCTTGAGCTTCGCAATAATGATGTTATTGATTTAGTAGGACTTTCTTTTCGAGCTATTCATGCTCCCGGACACACTCGTGGATCATTGATGTTTGAAGTTTCTGATCAGGTATTGGTCAGCGGGGATGTCCTATTTGCTGGTTCGATAGGTCGTACAGATTTGCCAACAGGATCGGCCAAGGAGATGGAAGAGACATTGCGTAAAAAAGTTGTTCCGCTAGCTGATCATCTTGAGGTTTTGCCGGGTCATGGCCCGAGATCCTCGATGGCACATGAGAAGAAGACGAATCCATACCTCAAAAGTCTGGTGGGAAGATACTGATGGCTCAGCAAAAGATTTCAGCACCTAAAGGTGTCAGTGAATACACGCCACCGCGTTCTAGCTCTTTCGAATTTGTTCGTGAATCGTTGATCGCCCCTGCCCGCAACGCTGGATATCAATTAATTGAACTTCCTGTTTTTGAAGATACCGATTTGTTTAAGCGCGGAGTCGGAGAATCTACAGATGTTGTCTCTAAAGAGATGTACACATTTGAAGATCGTGGCGGCCGTTCAATCACCTTGCGCCCAGAAGGAACTGCAGGTGTTATGCGTTCAGTTATCGAACATGGTTTAGATCGAGGACAACTGCCGGTTAAAGTTTGGTACTCAGGTCAGTTCTTTAGAGCAGAACGTCCGCAGGCCGGTCGTTACCGCCAGTTCTATCAAGTTGGAATAGAAGCGATTGGTTTAGATGACCCAGCAATTGATGCAGAAGTAATTGCGATTGCAGATGCTGGTTTTAAGGCGCTTGGTTTAACGCAGTACCGACTCGAAATCACCTCGTTAGGTGATGCTCAATCAAGAGCAGCACACAGGGTTGATCTACTCAAGTTCATAGCAACTCTTGATTTAGATGAAGCGACGGCGCAACGGGCAGCAATAAATCCGCTTCGACTTTTTGATGACAAGCGTGAGGAAATGAAAAAGGCCATGGCCGATGCACCTTTGTTAATCAATTACCTCAGCGATTCTTCGCGGGCACATTTTGATCAAGTAATTGGATATTTGGATGCCTTGAAAGTTTCTTACACTCTCAATCCGCGAATGGTTCGAGGTTTGGATTACTACACGGGTACGACCTTTGAATTTGTTCACGAATTACTGGGCGCGCAATCTGGAATCGGTGGAGGCGGTCGCTATGACGGTCTTATGGAGCAATTAGGCGGTCAATCACTTTCGGGTATTGGTTTTGGTTTAGGCGTAGACCGCGCTTTGTTGGCCGCAGAGGCAGAAGGTGTTATTGGAGATGATGCCTTTGTTTCAGATCTATTCATCATTCCGCTTGGAGAAAACGCGAAAACCCATGCATTAACAATTGCAGCGTCTTTGCGTGCCAACGGCAAGAAAGTTGAAATTGCATTTGGAGACCGAGCCCTGAAGGGTGCAATGAAAGGGGCTGACAAGAGTGGGGCAATGCACGTTGTTGTCCTCGGAGATGCCGAGATTTCTAGCGGAACCGCGCTCTTGAAAGAGATGAAATCTGGCGTCGAAACCTCAGTTAAGATTGACTCATTGTTCGAAGCTCTCGAAAAGTAGAATTAGGAAGCAAAATGTTGCGTTCACATGAAGCTGGGTCATTGCGTAAATCCAACGCAGGACAGACCGTCACTCTGGCGGGCTGGGTTTCGCGCCGCCGCGATCATGGTGGAGTTGCCTTCATTGATTTACGTGATGCATCAGGGTCGGTACAAGTAGTAATCCGTGATGAAAAAGTAGCTGGTTCACTGCGCGCTGAATGGTGCTTATTGATCACCGGCGAAGTTGTTGCTCGTCCAGCGGGCAATGAAAATTCAAATATTCCAACTGGTGAAATCGAAGTAATGGGTGACACAGTAGTAGTGCTTTCAGAGGCCGCACCGCTTCCTTTTCCAGTTGATAGCGGCGATGACACCGACATTAATGAAGAAGTGCGTTTGCGCTATCGCTATCTAGATTTGCGACGTGAAAAGCCTGCACAGAATTTGCGACTTCGCTCTAAAGTCACCTCGACGATTCGTCGCGTGATGGAGGATGAAAAGTTTCTGGAAATCGAAACACCGTATTTGACTCGTTCTACACCCGAAGGTGCTCGTGACTTCTTAGTTCCAGTTCGCCTGCAACCAGGATCGTGGTACGCGCTTCCACAATCACCACAGCTTTTCAAGCAATTATTGATGGTTGCCGGAATGGAAAAGTATTACCAAATAGCACGTTGCTTCCGTGATGAGGATTTCCGCGCAGATCGTCAACCTGAGTTCACCCAATTAGATATTGAAATGTCGTTTATTGATCAAGAAGACATCTTGGCAGTTGCTGAAAAAATTGTCGCTCGAGTCTGGAAAGAAGCGGTCAATTACGACATTCCGCTTCCGCTCAAGCGAATGACATATGCAGACGCGATGTCAGACTATGGGTCAGACAAACCAGATCTTCGTTTTGGAAACAAACTGGTAGATCTCACCGATTTTTTCGCAGCGACACCATTTAGAGTTTTCCAAGCACCGTACGTAGGCGCAGTGGTTATGCCCGGTGGGGCATCATCGGCTCGCCGCGAACTTGATGCTTGGCAGGATTGGGCCAAGGCACGCGGGGCTAAAGGTCTTGCGTACATTCTTGTTAATGAGGATGGAACTCTTGGCGGTCCGGTTTCAAAGAACATTTCCGAGCAGGAAACTGCCGGAATCGTTGCGGCATCTGGTGCACAACTAGGTGATGCGATCTTTTTTGCCGCAGGGGAGCGCTCGGCATCACTGAATCTTTTGGGTGCAGTTCGTTTAGAAATCGGTAAGCGTTGCAACTTGATTCCTGATGGTCAATGGGAATTTTTGTGGGTTGTGGATGCTCCAATGTTTGAGCCAACAGATAATGGTGGTTGGACTGCGGTTCATCATCCTTTCACTGGACCAAAACCAGAGTTTGCTTCAACGTTCAAATCAGATCCTGCATCTGCGTTGGCTTACGCCTATGACATCGTCCTTAATGGAACTGAATTAGGTGGTGGATCAATTCGTATCCATGATCGCAATATTCAAAAAGATGTTTTCTCTGTGATTGGCCTTAGCGATGAGGAAGCAGCTAGCAAGTTTGGTTTCTTGTTAGAAGCATTCAATTACGGACCGCCTCCACATGGTGGAATCGCTTTAGGTCTAGATCGTGTGTGTGCTTTGCTCACCGGCTCTGATTCAATTAGAGAAGTCATCGCCTTTCCAAAGACTGCAAGTGGCGGCGATCCATTAACGGGTGCACCAACTCCAATTACCCCTGCTCAGCGAAAAGAGAGCGGAATTGATTGGGTGCCACAAGCTAAAAACCCGCAGGGCAGTTAAGGGTTCAGGTAGGCTAACAACATGGGTCCAGGTGGAATTGCAACAATAATCGC